>DASTWL010000082.1 GCA_035765895.1 Verrucomicrobiia bacterium
CACCGGCAACGTCACCCGCGGCACGACGATTTTGCAGGCCGTTCGCCAGTCCGTGGCGCCCGGCGTCACGGTCGATTATTCCCCGGATGGCGCGAATCTCAGCGGAGCCGACGCGGTGGTGGTGGTGATTGGCGAGCAACCTTACGCGGAAATGAAAGGGGATCGCAGTGACCTGCACCTGCCCGCAGCGGATGTGGAATTGGTGCAGACCGCCAAACGGACGGGAGTGCCGGTTGTGACCGTGTTGCTCTCGGGCCGGCCGTTGGTGCTTGGAGATGCCCTGACCACCAGCGACGCCTTCGTTGCAGCCTGGCTGCCCGGCACGGAGGGCTCGGGTGTGGCGGACGTTTTGTTGGGCCGTTACGCGCCCACCGGCAAGCTCCCCCGGGCCTGGCCGCGCGACAACGCGCAGACCTCGGTGCTGGCGATGACGGAGCAGCCACCGCTCTTTCCCATCGGTTTTGGCCTGAGCTACGGGCATTTGGAAGCCGCCAGCCATTAGCGCAAAATTACCCCTTTGGGTAGGTAGGCTGTAGGCGGGGAGTTGGGTAGGTTCATGCGTTGTCTGCCCCACGGTGCGCTGGTTCGGTTGTCTGGCGGACGCGCCATTTTGTCAGGCAGAAGCCACTTTGGTTGGTTGGTTGGTTGATGGTAAGGCGGGAGTCATCTGGGGAGGTGACTCCCGCCGCTTTTTTTGACCTGAACCTTGGCCGCCCGCGACAATCTCCGCTGTCGTCCGCCGCTGGAAGCTGCTAAAAACCCCGCGGCATGATGCGCTCTCAAATCCTGTGAACGACGCCCCATCCACCCATCCTTCCGCCGCGGCCACGAGCCTGGCCTTACGGATGTCTTCGTCGAGGGCCGCCGCGCCTCGCATCGGGCGGGCATTTTTTCGATTCCTCTTTACCGTGCGGGGCATTGGCGCATTCGCGCTGATTACACTGGGCGTCATGCTCAGCCAATTTGGCCGCGCCGCGCAGGTCATCCGGCCCTTGATCCGACGGGAGGTGCTGCGTTCGGGCGTCCGGCTGCTGCCAATGTTCCTGTTTTTGGCGGCGGCCTTGGGCTTGTTGGTGATTGGTCAGGCGGTGTCCTGGCTGACGCGCGTGGGGGCCGTCAATTATCTCGGTGTCGTGATGGTGGTGGTGGTCGTGCGCGAATTGGGACCGCTCATTACGGCGTTGCTGGTGCTGGCCCGGGTGGGCACCGCCAACGTGGTCGAACTGGGCACGGCGCGCGCCACCGGAGAAGTGGAGGCGCTGGAGGCCCTGGGCATTGATCCCGTGCATTACTTGGTCGTGCCACGTGTGGTCGGCATGGCGCTGGGCACGTTTGCACTGACGGTTTACCTCATCATCGGGGCGCTGCTCAGCGGTTACGTGTGGGCGTTTTTGCAGGATGTGCCGTTGCGACCGGACCAGTATTTCGCGCAGCTCGCGTCGTCCCTGAGCTGGATTGATTTCGTTCTGCTGGCGCTCAAGACCGTTGCGTTTGGCAGCTTGATCGCCATGGTCACGTGTTACCATGGCCTGGCGCAGCCGTTGCGGCTGGAGGAAATCTCCCGGGCCACCGTGCGGGCCGTCGCCCAGACGGTGGTGGCCTGCGTGTTGATTGATGCCGTGTTCATCATCATCTATCTCGCCACGGCATGACCCCGGTTCAATCCACCTCCACTCCGCCCGAGGCCTGTGCGCCGCGGAATCCGGTCATCGACATGCAGGACGTTGCCTTTGCCTCGTTGCGCGATCCGCAAACGGTGGTGGCCGAACAGGTCAACTGGCGGGTGGAAGCCGGCGATTTCTGGTGCGTGGCCGGGCTGCACGGCGCGGGGAAGAGCGACCTGCTCATGTTGGCCGGCGGCGTGATGGCCCCCCAGCGCGGCGCCTACGAGTTTCTGGGCCAGACCATGCCGCTCTTTGCCGAGGAACAACTGACGCACCGTTTGAAAATCGGACTCGTCTTCGAGGGCGGACGGTTGTTCAGCCAGTTGACCGTGGCCGAAAACATCGCGTTGCCCTTGCAATATCACCGGAATTGGGCGGCGGCGGAAGCGGCGGCGGCCGTGGCCGCCCTGCTGGAACTCATGGAGCTTGGGCATTGCGCCCACCGTTTGCCCGGCGTCATCGGGCGCAACTGGGCGCGGCGGGCGGCTTTGGCCCGGGCGCTGGTGCTTCAGCCGGAAGTGTTGTTGCTGGATGCCCCGCTGGCGGGGCTGGATTTGCGTCAGCAGAACTGGTGGTTCCAGTTCTTGAATCAGCTTTCGCATGGCCATCCCGGCTTGGGCGGCCGGCCGGTGACCTTGGTGGTGACGACGGCCAATCTGCACGACTGGCAGGGCCACGCACGCCAGTTCGCGCTGCTTGAGCATCGCCGTTTTTATCCCCTCGGCGATTGGGCGGCGGTGGAGCGTTCGGAGCATCCGCTCGTGCGGGAACTGCGCACGCCGCCCGTGACGAACATTTGACCCCGGCCCGCGGATTTGAAACCGTTCCCTCCAACAACGCCCCGCCAACGGGCAAACCCATAATGGCCCTGCAAGATCTGACACCGCAGTTGCGCACCCGCCTGAGCCGGATGGAACGGGCGGTCGGCTGGTTTGTGTTGCTGGCCGCGGCGCTGCTGGTTTTCGGCTTTGGCTACTACATCTACCAGACGGCCGCGCGCAAAGGGTGGTTCATCCAGAAGATCAATTACCAGACCTCCCTGGCCAACGCCACGGGATTGAAACAGGGCGACCCGGTCATGTTGATGGGGTTCAACGTCGGCGAAATCACGCGCATCGAGGCCAACGGACCCTGGGATTATTATGGCGTGACGATCTACTTTCGCGTGAAGGCGCCTTACTTCGGTTACATTTGGAGCGATTCGAAAGTGAAAGTCGCGGGCGCGGACTTCCTGGGCAATCGCATGCTCGAAGTGACCAAGGGCCGGCAAGGACTTCCCACCGTGGCGGAAAACACCAACAAGGTGGCCGTGGGCGTGCTCAAGGAAAAATACCTGCGTCAACAGCTCAAGGATTTGCAGGACCAGCAAACGTCGTTGGAAACCGCCCTCGCGCAACTGAACCACGCGGCCGCCACCAACCAGGCCGATTTCTATGGCGGCCTGGCCGAGGCCAAACCCTACTGGCTCGAGCCCGCTGAATCGCCCGCCGTCACCGAACGCCTGGAGACCGTGATCAATCAGGTTGAAACCGCGCTGCCCAACGTGCTGCGACTTACCAACCAGCTGGCGCAGGTGCTCGAGAATTCCGCCCACGCGACCTCGAACCTCAACCTCGTCGCCGTCAGCGCGCGGCCGGCCGCGGAGAATCTGGCCAGCTTGTCGGCGCAGTTGCGGGGCCCGGGGGCGTTGGGCGAATGGGCATTGCCGCCGGGCGGTGCCGCGCAGCTCGGCGCCGCCTTGACCAACGCCAACGTGCTGCTCGCCAACACCGACACCAATCTCGCGCAACTGGCTGCGGAACTCAGCCGGTCGCTCGACAGCCTGGCCAACATCACCAGCAACCTGAATGCGCAGGTCCAGGGCAACAGCAATCTCGTGCAGGAAGTTTCCGACGTCATCCTGCATAGCGACGAATTCGTGCAGGGACTCAAACATCATTGGTTGCTGCGTTCGGCCTTCAAGACGCCCAAGACCAACGAACCGCCCGCCAGTCCGCAGGGCGTATTGCACGCGCCCAACGATCCGTTCCAAAAGTGAACGTGCCGGGCGCGCGGCCGCGGCGGGAAATGCCATTGCCAGCGGCGGTTCGAGTGGCAAGATTACGGTATGAACTCCCCGCAGTTCTCGGATGGTCGGCGCGTTGTTTCGGCTGACGGCTTCTCGCTCATTGAGATGCTCATTACGCTGACGCTCATCCTCATCATGTCCGTGATGCTTTACGGCTTCGGCTCGCGCAGTCATCAGCAGACCCAGAAGCGCGCCTGCGAAAAAAATCTCCAGAACATCTACCTCGCCCTCGACATCTATGGGAAGGAACACGACGGCGCGTTGCCCGAGGCGGCGGATGCGGCCACCAGCGAGGTGCCGCTGGCGCAACTGGTGCCGCATTACACTGTGGCTTCGGAAGATTTCATCTGTCCGGGCAGCAAGGACAAGGCGCTGCCGAACGGCGAATCATTCGCGGACCGCCGGATCAGTTACGCCTATTTCAAGGGCCGCAAAACCTCCGATGCCAATGCTCTGTTGATGAGCGACCGACAGATCAACACGCTCCCCAAGCCAGCCGGCGCGCCGGTGTTTTCCACCGATGGCAAACCACCAGGCAATAATCACCACAAATACGGGGGCAATTTTCTGTTCACGGACGGTCATACGGAATCTTCCGGCCCCAAGGCGCCGTTCGTGATCGCGTGGCCGACCAACGTGACGCTGTTGAATCCCAAATCCTGAAACGCATGAAGATCCAGTGCAGTTGCGGGACCAAGGTCGCGTTCGACGTCACGCCGGGCATGGCGACGAATCCGGTGCAGTTCATCTGCCCGAACTGCGGACTCGACAGTTCAGCCATGGTAAACCAGCTCATCCGGCAGGAATTGGGAGTGTCTGGCGCCGCGCCTGCGCCCGTTCCCCGACCGGCCGCGGCGCCGCCACCCGTGCCGCCGCCGATGCCGGGCAAACCGGCAATGCGCGTTGCACTGGCTTCGTCGGCGCCGGCCAGCGCCACGCCCGCGCTGGACGCGTCTCCGGGCAAGGAATTTTGCCTCAAGCACCCCGGCAAGCTCGTCGCGCACAAGTGCCTGGTGTGCGGCAAGGCAATGTGTCCGGATTGCATGGCGTTGTTTGGCTACGTGTGTTCACCGCTGTGCCGCAGCAAGGCCGAGGCACGCAAGCTGGACATTCCGGTTTACGCGCAGCAGAAGAGCGCGGTCGAGGCCCGGCGTTGGCGGAAGACGGGCTTGGTGGCCGGCAGCGTAGGCGGCGTGGTGGCGCTCCTGGCTGGCTTCTGGTTTTGGTATGCGTGGTTTGGGTCGGTGCCCAACGTGGCATTTGCAATGAGCTTTCCCAACAAGGTCAGCGCCGGCGAAGTCCGGCTCGCAGGCACGGATCAACTCGTGTTTCTCCACGGTGCGGACCTGGGTCGCATCGACCTGAAATCGAAGCGCCAGCTCTGGTCCCTGCCGCTGGTGGATCGCAAGACGTTTGTTCCGGAAGCCGAACAAACCATCAAGCAGCTCGAAAAGGCCCGGGATCGTTACAACGCGACGGCCGAAGATCCGGAGGATTTCAAAATCCCGCCGCTCGACAAAATCGTGGATGAGCTGGTGGAGAGCGCCATTGAGGGATTGAAGCTGGTGGTGGCCGGCCAGAACGTCTGGGTGCTCTCGGGCGACTCGCTGACGCGTTACGAATGGGACACCGGCAAACCCGCGCAAACCATCAAGCTCGCGGGCGCAGGTCTTGGAATGCGGCGCGAAGGGAACGAACTGCTCCTCACCGAGCCCAGCGAGGATCTGACCAGCGAAACCACGCTGCACATCAATCTGGTGACCGGTGAAAGCTCCAAAACTACGATCGAAAAACCGCTGCCGCCAAAGCTGGTTGAACTGCTGACGGCGGCGACCAATCGATCCACGCGGGCCGGCACCAAAGTCAGTCGGGCGTCATCCGCCCGGGTGTCGGCCACGACCGCAAAAGTGGTGGCCGCCAATGCTGCGGCCCGTCCCAGCACGCCGCTGGATCCGCAACGGATCGCCGCCCAGACGGAAAACATGTCCTTCGCCGCGAAGGTTGCCCTGCCGGCGTTGCTGGCCAACGCGCGCCACCAGCAGGAACTGGCGGCCGAAATGGCGGGCACCTCGGGCGCCAAGCCGACGCCACCAACGGAATTGGACCAAGCCATTGCCGAATGGGACGACACCCAGATGATTCCCACTCCTGAAGGGCCGGTGCAGTTCACCCGCACGCTGCTGGAGCGCAAAATGGTCACGCGTGAGGCCATGAAAGCACCACCCAAAAAATCGGCGCTCAACGGTAACGTGTCCGCCGCCGATTCCATGGCCGTGGCCAATGAAATGCTCAACGAGATGCAGCGCGACCGCGGGTCCACCGTGACTGAGGACCAGAGTCGCTACCGCGTGACGCTGAAACGCGCGGGCAAGGATGTCCCGGTTTGGACCGGGGAAGTCGCGGGGCCGCCGGCATTTTATCCCCTGCAGACGGTGGACATCCTTACGGCCGGAGCCACGGCCATCGCGTTGGACCACGCCAACAAAAAACTCTGGCAGGCGCCGCTCAATTTCCCGGTGCACGGCAACTGGGAGGAGTGGGACGCCGCCGAAGAACCCGGCGCGCAAAGTTCCGGGCTCGGCCCTTGTGTTGAGCGTAGCGACACGATTTACATCTTTGATCAAGGCTCGCTGGCGGCATTTGACCGCACGACGGGCGCGGCCCGCTGGCGCCTGCCGTCCGTGGGCATCAGCGGCCTGTGGTTCGATGACAGGGGAATGCTTTACGTGAACACCACCACGGCGAGCCCGGACAGTATCCGCTATTCAAGGCAGATTGATATCAGCAACCAGGCGTTGTCGGAGATTCTCAAGGTCGATCCCAAGACGGGTAAAACGCTCTGGAGCTGCACCGGGGCGAAGCATATTTGCTACTTGTGGAAGCAATACCTGTTCACCACCGACTCCAATCCCGGTCCGGATCCGGAGGGGGACGGACTGGGAATGACGACGGGATTGGAAACGCCCGCATTCCTGCGCATCCGGCGTATCGACGCGGGCTCCGGCCGGATTCTTTGGGAGCACGTGCAGAAGCGGTGTCCGCTCGACATCCAGTTTCACGAGAACACGATTCAGCTGCTCTTCAAAAACGAAGTGCAGGAGCTGAAGTTCGTCGTGCTGTAAGCCCCGCGCGGCCGCCCGCACCGTCCCACTTCACGCCGCCACCTTGCCGGCCAGAATGTCCCGCACGTCAATCGCCTCCATGCCCGCGGCGCGGATGGCCTGCATGCCCAGGTCGGTGTCCTCGTAAGCGCGGCACAGTTTGGGCGCAACGCTGATGCGTCGGGCGGCTTCGAGAAAAATGTCCGGTGCCGGTTTTTGGTTCACCACATCTTCACTGGTGACCACGGCTTTGAACAATCGGCGCAGGCCAAGGTGTTCCATGACCTGCTCGATGACGCGATGGGTGCCACCGGTGGCCACGGCCATGGGCAGTTTTTCGTGGTGGCGATGCGCGATGTCCACTACTTCGGGAATGATTTCCACCTCCGGCAGGCGCGCGAGAAAGGCAAGTTCCTTTTCCTTCGCAATGGCGAGGTGATCCACCGCACGACCCTGCTCGGACGCGAGCATTTTGATGATGTCGCGCGAGGGCACGCCGCCCAACGAGTAGAGGCGTTCGCGGGTCAGGTTGAAGCCGTGACGCTGCGCAATGATTTCCCATGCCTGCCAGTGCAGGGGCATGGTGTCAGCGAGCGTGCCGTCGAAGTCGAAGATTAATCCTTGCGGATGCATGTCGTCGTGAATCGTCGCGAAAGAATCAAGCCCGCGCAAGTCGCCGAATTCAGC
Source organism: Verrucomicrobiia bacterium (assembly GCA_035765895.1). Lineage (NCBI taxonomy): Bacteria > Pseudomonadati > Verrucomicrobiota > Verrucomicrobiia > Verrucomicrobiia bacterium. Next base: position 7,521 of record DASTWL010000082.1, read on the forward strand.
GCGGGCGTGGGGTTGGCGGGCTGCGGCGCACCTGGACACGCGGATGCCGGCCGGCGGGGATTTTGCCGTTGATGCGGCTGCCGCCCTGGGCTAGCGCGATGAAATCAAACTGACTCCGGCGCGTCGGCGTGTTCCTTGGTTTGGGCGGAATCACGTAGGCACCGTCGGCTTGCAGATGGCGCGCCTTGACGTTGTCCGCAAGGGCCACCGCGAGAATCTCATCCATGATGCGGCTGCGCAGGACGCCGTCCTCCACCGGGAAGGCCACTTCGATGCGCCGGAAGAAATTCCGCGGCATCCAGTCGGCACTGCTGAGAAACACCTCGGGGCGCGCGGCGTTTTCGAAGTAATAAATGCGGTGATGTTCCAGAAAACGGTCCACGATGCTGCGCACGGTGACGTTTTCCGACACGCCGGGCAGACCGGGGCGCAGACAGCAGACGCCGCGCACGATCAAGTCGATGGTCACGCCCGCCCGGGACGCGTCGTAGAGGGCCGCGATGATGCGTTCATCCACCAGTGAATTGACCTTGGCAATGATGCGCGCAGGCAAACCTTGGCGGGCATGGGCGGCCTCGCGGGCGATGAGCTGCAACATTCGCTCGTGCAGGTCGAACGGCGCGACGAGGAATTTCTGCGAGCCTTGATACTGGCAAATACCCGTGAGCAGATTGAACAAGCTGGTGGCGTCTTCGCCCATGCCGGGCTTGCACGTGAGCAGGCCCAGGTCGGTGTAAAGCCGGGCCGTCGAAGCATTGTAATTGCCCGTGGCCAGGTGCACGTAGCGCCGGATGCCGTCGGGATCGCGCCGCACGATGAGCGAAACCTTCGCGTGAATTTTGTAACCCACGAGTCCGTAAACCACGTGGACACCGGCTTCTTCAAGCTGTCGCGCCCACTGAATGTTGTTGGCCTCGTCGAACCGCGCGCGCAATTCCACCACCGCCGTGACCTGCTTGCCGTTGCGCACGGCGCTCATCAGTGCGCCCACGATGCGCGTGTCACCGCCGGTGCGATAAAGCGTCTGCTTGATTGCGAGCACCATCGGATCCTGCGCCGCCTTATCGAGAAACTCCACGACCGTGCTGAACGTTTCGTAGGGGTGATGCAGCAGGATGTCGCGCTCACGAATGGCGGCGAACACGTCGGCTTTGCCGCGCAAGGCGGGCGCAACCGGCGCCACAAAGGGAGGGTCGCGCAGCTCCGGCGAATGATCGCCCTGGCAGATTTGCATGAGGCCCGTCGGATTCACCGGGCCGTTGACAACATACAGGTCGTCGTCCGTGAGGCGCAAACGGCGGAGCAGGGCGGACGTCAACTCGCCCGGGCAGCCCTGCTCAATCTCGAGCCGCACGGCGTCGCCTTTGCGCCGGTTGTGGAGTTCGTTTTCCACGGCCTTGAGCAGGTTCGCGATTTCCTCCTCGTCGATGTAAAGCTCGCTGTTGCGCGTGACGCGGAACATCCAGCTCCCCAAAATTCGTGTGCCCGGAAACAGCTCCGGCAGGTGGTGTTTGATGATCTGACCGAGGAAGACATAGTCCTGGCGGCCATCTTCGCGCGGCAGTTTGATCAGGCGCGGCAACAGCCTTGGCAGCTGCACCACCGCCAGCCGTTTCTCGGCTCTGTCCACCCGCCGGGTCTCGAGTTCGAGCACGATGTTGAGGGACTTGTTCAACAACTGGGGGAACGGATGCGCCGGATCAAGGCCCAGTGGCGTCAACACCGGCAACACTTCGGTGCGGTAAAAGCGGCCCACCCAATCGAGGTCTTCAGCTCGCAGCTCGGGCATCTTCAGAAAGCGGATGCCGTTGCGCAGGAGCGCCGGCGCCAGCTCTTCATTCCAGCATTCGTATTGTTGCGCCACCATGGCCAGCGCCCGGCGGGCCACGGCCCGGAAGGTTTCGCTGGCCGTGCGGCCGTCCACCGTGCGCTCCACGACGTCGCTTTCGATCTGTTGTTTGAGACCGGCCACGCGGACTTCAAAGAACTCATCGAGGTTGGAACTGGTGATGCAGAAAAATTTAACGCGTTCCAGCAGAGGCGTGGCGGGATTCAATGCCTCGTCCAGCACGCGCTGGTTGAATTCCAACCAGCTCAACTCGCGGTTGAGAAAGTGCTCCGGCGGAACGTTGGTTTCCTGCTTCGACATAAGGCAGGCGGGGAAGGTAGCGTCGGGCTGGTGAAATGCGAGTGACAATTCGGCAACGAGGCGCCAAGGCTGTTCCCCGGTCGGAAGCTGAAGTTAATTCGACCCCGGCAGCTTGCCATTCCGGTTCTTGGCGCGTTGTTCCGTAAAAAAGCTGAGCAAAAGCTGACGGCACTCCTCTTCCCGCACGCCTGGAGTGATGGCACACCGGTGGTTCAAGCCGGGAAACTGGAGCAGGTTCATCGCGCTGCCCGCCGCCCCGCCCTTCGGATCGCTTGCGCCAAAAACCACCCGTCCAAAACGCACATGCACGATGGCCCCGGCGCACATGGGACACGGCTCCTTGGTGACGTAGAGCGTGCAATCATTCAAGCGCCAGTCGCCAACCGCCTCCTCCGCGGCCGTCATGGCGAGCATTTCCGCGTGTGCAGTGGCATCGCGAAGCAATTCGACCTGGTTGAACCCGCGGGCAATGATGCGACCGTCGCGCACAACCACGGCGCCCACCGGCACCTCTTCGGCTTCATAGGCCTTCAAGGCTTGTCGCAACGCCTCGCCCATAAAGTAATCATCGCTGTGCAAATCGATAATCGGACTATCCATTGCAGCTCAATGTAGAGCAGATGAGTAAAGGGCTCACTTCGAAAGTTGATGGCTCAGCTCCATTTGAACCGCTCTCGGCCTTGCAGCGCCCTCATTCAGCGATTCAATATAATCTCAAGCCAATCGCTCGAAGGACGCATCGAGAAGGGCGAAGGTGGAAAACTTGGCATTTTACAGCCAGCAGTCTTAAGCGAGGGACTCATCAGGTCGAAACTGTAGGATCCCTCGCATGCTCTGCTCTTTTGTGTCAGACCGAATCCAATCCGAACTCGTCGTTTCAACTTTTGGAATGACAAAAAATATGGCGAAATGCGTCGCATAGGTTTAATGCTACTTGAATCGATTCACACCTTTTCAGGTCAAAGCATGTCAACAAGCGAAGAAGTTTCGGGAGCACCAAGACGGTTGCGATTTCGATCAATGGTAAAGTATGACAAAACAATTGCCACAAAAAGAACTTCCGAAAATCTTACGTATCTCACTTGATGGTCTGAGCAGTTCGAAATGAGGTTTCTGTTATGATCGCAGTCTGACGCTTACAAGGCATCGCCCAAGGGCGATAGCCAAATGTTCCGATTCCTGATCAGCCTTGCCCATAATTCATATCCATCTTGCCTTCGGCGCCTCCGCCATGTTGAATTAAGTGACCAGTATTTTGGCCATTGGTTCTGTGTTCCAAAAGCGGGATTTGAAGCCCGCTCCGAACAGTGGTTATTTTCTAAAGTTCAAATGTTCGTTTATCCAAAACAATACGACGTCATCGTAGTGGGCGCGGGGCACGCGGGTGTTGAGGCCGCTTTGGCCGCGGCCAGAATTGGGTGCCAGACACTATTGCTAACGATCAATCTCGACACCATCGGGCAAATGTCATGCAACCCTGCTATCGGTGGCCTGGCCAAAGGTCATTTGGCGCGGGAAATTGACGCCCTTGGTGGAGAAATGGGTAAAGCCATCGATACGAATGGCTTACAGTTTAGAATGTTGAATACAAAAAAAGGCCCGGCAGTGTGGGCGCCGCGTGCCCAAGCCGACAAAAAAGCCTACCAGTTCTACCTGAAGTGGGTTTGCGAGAGACAAACGAATTTGGATATCAAGCAGGCACAGACGGCAAACATTTTGCGGAAGGCGGATCGGGTTCAAGGCGTTCAAACTACTTTAGGCGTTCAATATCTCGCTAAAGCAGTCGTCGTAACGACTGGCACATTCCTGCGCGGTTTGATGCACATTGGATTCAATCAACAATCTGGCGGACGTGCCGGCGAGTCAGCGGCTTTGAACCTATCCGATTCGCTCAAAGAAGTGGGCTTACAACTTGGACGACTCAAAACGGGAACTCCGCCTAGAATACTTAAGTCCACAATCGACTTCGGCAAAATCGAAGAGCAAAAGGGTGATGATCCCGTGCCATACTTTAGCTTTTGGAAGGATGATTTGTTCCACGTGGAACAACCGGCACCATCTAATGGGAATGACTGCGGATCCAAAGTAAAATATCCTCCACATTCAATTCTTGAGCGGAATGGTGGCCAGGTTTCGTGTTACGTGACATTTACTAGCGAACGAACGGCGGCTTGCATTCGGGCTAATTTAGATAAATCGCCCCTGTATTCGGGGGTAATTGAGGGTGTTGGCCCAAGATATTGCCCTTCCATTGAGGATAAGATTGTAAAATTTCCGGAAAAGGACCGGCATCAGATCTTTTTGGAACCCGAGGGGATTTCGACGGACGAATACTATGTCAATGGGTTTTCAACTTCTCTGCCATACGAAGTTCAAATTGAGATGGTGCGCACGATTCTAGGTTGCGAGCGAGCCGAAATAATGCGGCCAGCCTATGCTGTGGAGTATGATTTTGCTTTTCCAACTCAATTGTTACCCTCGCTTGAGACCAAATGTTGCCAAGGCCTTTTCTTGGCTGGGCAAATCAATGGAACATCCGGTTACGAGGAAGCAGGCGCGCAAGGGTTGATGGCGGGAATCAATGCCGCCCGCTTGTGTCAATCGAAGCTACCCATCGTCCTGCGACGCGATCAAGCTTACATTGGTGTCCTAATTGACGATCTGATTACCAAAGGCACCACTGAGCCTTATCGAATGTTTACGTCCCGAGCCGAATATCGGCTGTTGCTCCGACAAGACAACGCAGACGCGAGGCTGTCGCAAATCGGCTACGAGGTTGGGCTCCTCTCTCATCGCAACTTCGTCCAGTTTCAAACGAAGCAGGCGGCTATTATGGGAGAATTGAAACGCCTCACCGAAACGCGGGTGGGGCGTGATACGTTGGAGCAAATGCTAAAGCGGCCGGAGATTTCTTACTCGGATTTACCGCATCAAAACGCCGCGCTTTCCGACGAGGCCATTCTGCAGGTGGAAATTGCCGTGAAATATGCCGGCTACATTGATCGCCAGGAGGCGGAGGTCCAGAAGTTTAAATCATTGGAAGAAAAGGAAATACCGAATTCATTTCAGTATGAATCCGTGCCGGGGTTACGAACGGAGGCACGCCAAAAACTGGCGGCAATCCGCCCTCAAACTATTGGTCAAGCTACGCGGATCTCGGGAGTTTCCCCGGCCGATCTCAGTTTGGTGATGGTCTGGATGCGACGTGGGAGCATGTCGCCCCAAGCTGTTTCTGATTGCGGTATTTCGGCCAACGATTTGGATTAGGCGGGCGTTCCGTAACATCACCACCTGCGCTTCGTTTTAAAAGCCAAGCTTGGCCAGTTCGTTTTGTAGTCCGATTTGAAATTGTTCGACGTCAATGGCTGAAGGCCGATATCCCTTCTGCTGCGGAGCAAGGCCGAGGCGGCCGGTTTGGTCCAATGTCCACTCGGCTTGCTGACCGTCGCTGAAAGTGACCTTTCCACTCACAAGCGCTCCAGGACGTGCGATTTGATCAACGGTCACGGCAACCTGGGCGGAATAGTTGGGAGACTGTTTGCTAATTGTCTTATCATTAGCGTCTTGTGAATTGTTTGCAGGATTGTTTGGCGGAGGAGTTGGTGGCTGCGGTTTGATCTCCTCTTTGGGGGGGGCGGGATCTGCCGGCGTCAGCTTTAGGTCATCTACCAGCAACCGCACTTCCATGTAAGTCAATCTTAGCCCAAGTTCATTTCCCAATCGGGACTGAATTTCCGAAAGTTTGAGGCCCTGCTTAATCCACTGCTCCACTTGGCGTTTCTGTGCGTCGTCCAATTTCATGCGGGGATTCTTTCCGAGTGCGGCGTGACGGTGAAGGAAAATCGCTTTGCGGTTGTGCCTTGCGTTCATGGATTCAACTGGCGGCCTCGAAAACCGGTTTTGAACAGGCTGGCCAAAATGCGGCACAAGTCCTTTCGCATCAGCCGGGCCTTATCGAATTTCCCCATGGGCAACTGCATGAAGTGAGGGCTTGACTGCCAATTTATCGGTCCGGTCCGGTGAATCTACGAGTGGGCTCGACGGCATTGCAGTAAGGGGGGAGCGGAATAAGTGAATTATTTTCACGCTGCCTGTAAAAAATATTCACTCGCAATACCCTCTCTCCAAGTTGCTTTGGTATCCGGTCCGCTTCGGCTGCCGACGATTGCACGACCCGATGACGGGACAGACGAGTGACCCAACTGATTCCCGGTCGCTGGCGCGTAGTCGCTTCGGGCGTATTGCGCCCAAAGCTGTCGGCAGAACGAACCATAAATCCCAACAAAATGAAGAGAAAACGGACCAACTACCAAAAGCTGACCCATGTCGGCGCCTGTCTGGGTGTCGTCATGGGCGGCGCACTGGCTCACGGTGCAACGCTCGATCAATTGAGCCAGGAGAATCAGGAACTCAAAACACGTTTGGACGCGCTGGAGACTTTGGCCCAGAAGGAAGGGCTGCTGCCCAGTGGCACTCCGGCGCCGCGGCTGGTCTCGGCCATGTCCGACATCACCATCAGCGGTTTTGTCCAAGCTTCCTATTTCTACAACACGCAGCATCCGGCTGACGGTTATTCGGATGCTTACTTGTGGAACACAAAAGACAACTCGTTTTCGCTCAACAAGATCAAGCTGACCATTGCCAGCAAGCCGGTCGAGCGCAGTGGTGACGAATGGGGGGCGGGGTTTCGCACGTCCCTCATGTGGGGTGAGGATACTCCGAACCTCAACACCGGCAGCCCGAACGCCGGATTCGAGGCCGTGCGTGAAGCGTATGTCGAAGTGAACGCCCCGGTCGGCACGGGGTTGAACATTAAAGCCGGTCAATTGATTTCATTGTTGAACTGGGAATCTGGCGACGGCGGCGCCGCCAATCCCAACTTTTCGCAGGGCAATCAATGGTGGTTCACCGGCAACGGTCCCTCGGCCGGCGTGCAGTTGGGCTATACGTTTTCCGACAAAGTGGATCTCAAGGTGCGCGTGCAGAACGGATTGTTCGCGGGTCCGGTGGACAGCAACCAAGGCAAGGCCTTCCTTGGCAGCTTGGGGCTTAAACCGAACAGCAAAACGTGGGTGAACCTGATTGGCTGGTTTGACGACCAAGGCGGTGGCACCGATTGTGCCGGCTTCTCGACCATTGGCGGTTATAAGGTATCCGACAAACTCGGCACGGGCTGGGAGTTTGATTACTTCAACTTCAGTGCACCCGGCAACAGTTCGGACTTGTGGTCCATCGGCGGCTGGGCTTGGTATGACTTCACCTCGAAAGTCGGCCTCGCCTTCCGCGCCGATTTCATCGACAGCCCGGATGGTGTGCTGGGACCGGCCGTGCGGCCCGGAGCCGGTATTACGACACCGGATGCCGACGGTAATCTCGCCAGCTTCACGCTTACGTTGAACCTCAAGCCGGCGCCGAACATCAAGATCCAGCCCGAAGTCCGTTACGACACGACGTCCTACACGGGCGGCCTCGATGGCGACAAAGGGCGCTTCATTCTCGGCGCGGGTGTCAGCTACTTGTTCTGATCTCGAAAACTCAAACCAACTAGGAAAGAAATCTTGTTACCATGAAAAATTCATTCCTGCAGAAATGGCTCGGATGCGCGGCGGTCCTGTTGACCGCAGCCAGCGTCTTCGCGGCGGACACCGTGAAGGTTGGAGTGCTCCACTCCCTGTCCGGCACGATGGCCATCAGCGAAACGTCCTTGCGCGACATGCTGCTGTTTGCCTTCGATGAGATCAATCAGGCCGGCGGCATCAAAGTCGATGGCAAAAACTACCAGATTGAACCCGTCGTGGTGGACGGTGCATCCAACTGGCCGCTCTTCGCCGAGAAAGCGAAGCAACTCCTGGAGCAGGACAAGGTTGCAGTCGTGTTCGGCTGCTGGACATCGGTCAGCCGCAAGTCCGTGTTGCCAGTGTTTGAAAAAGACAACGGCCTGCTGTTTTATCCGGTGCAGTATGAGGGCGAAGAACTGTCGAAGAACATATTCTACACGGCGGAAGCGGTGAACCAGCAGGCCACGCCCGCGGTGGATTACCTGCTAAAGCTGGGAAAAAAGAAGTTCTACCTCATCGGAACGGATTACGTTTATCCGCAGACCACCAATCTGATCCTCTACAAGTATCTCCAACTGCACGGCATCGCGTTGGAAAACATCGGCGGCGGTCTGCGCAAAGACGCGGACGGCAAGGTGATTTCCGCAGGTAAATACGTTCCGTTCGGGCACACGGACTTCCAGCAGATCGTGGCGGAGATCAAGCAGTTTTCCGCCAGCGGCGACGCGTGCGTGTTGAACACGATCAATGGTGATTCAAACGTTCCGTTCTTCAAGGAAATTGCCGCCGCCGGCTTGTCCGCGGCGGATTGCCCGGTCGTTTCCTTCAGCCTTGCCGAAGACGAACTGCGCGCCCTGCCGACCAAGGACTTGGTGGGTGAGCTCGGGTGCTGGACTTATTTCATGTCCATCAACACGCCCGAAAACAAGAGCTTCCTCAAACGCTGGTATGCCTGGTTGGAGACGCAAAGCCATCCTGGCGTGGTGAAGGAAAAACGCGTCGTGGACAGCCCGATGGTCCTTTCCTACGACGGCGTTTACCTCTGGAAAAACGCCGTGGAAAAGGCCGGCACATTTGATGTCGCCAAGGTGCGTGACACGCTGGAGTCCGGCGCCATCAGCTTCGACGGCCCCGGTGGCAAGACCACCATGCAGAAGAATCACCACACCATCAAAAACGTTTACATTGGCGAAACCAAGGCCAACGGGCAGTTCAAGATCCTCGAGGAATTCAAGGGTGTGGCGGGCGAGCCTTTCATTCTCAAAGGCCTCGACGAGAAACTCACGGCCTCGGCGAACAAGTGACGCCTGAAGGATGAGTCATCGGCGCCGGAAACGATGATTCATTCAACGCGAACCTCAACAGGGGCGGAGCCCGGCACTCCGCCCCTCTCTTTATTCCGCATGCCTTCCAAGTGCGCCACCATCCTGGCCTGGTGTTTGACCGCGTGGATCACCGCCGCAACGGCGGCCACACCCACGCCGGGCAACGACACGGCAATTCGTCAGAAGCTGGTGAAAGCCATTCTAAGCGATGGCACTGCTCAGCAAACATTGCTGCGCGAATTGGGCGACTCTGGCGCGAAGATTGTGCAGGACGTGTTGACCGCCTGGCCGCGCGACCAAATCATGCTTTACGAATGCGACGGCGCCAAAATTCCGGCGTTGCTGGGCGACGAGGAAGACGCCGACGGCAAGGTGGCGGCCGCGCGCATCGACACCGGCGAGCCGCTCAAGGATGGCAACGGTGTCCTGCTCCGCTTCAACGCGGCGGAGGTGACAACCGTCGAAACGGATGCCGTGTTGCGTCGCGCCATTCAACAGGTGCTGGACTCGCTGGCCTTGGCTGATCCCAATCCGGATGTGCGCCGCGCCGCGGTGTTGAAACTCGGCAATTCTCAGAAACCCCAATACCTCGACGTGCTGCAACAGCGGTTGCCGAAGGAGCCCGATGCAAATGTGCGCAAGAGCATCAATGAAGGCATCGCCCTGCTGCAGTTGGGCGACTCCAATGCGGTCGTGCAAATCGCCGCCGTGGAAGCCCTCGGCCGCATGAAGTCCATCGGCTGTTTGGACAATCTGAAACGCTTTGCCGCCGGCCCCGGGCTTACGCCGGCCGCGCGCCGGGCAGCGAACCACGCCATCAAGACGATTGAAGACCACATCGCGGCGGTGAATTTTTTTGGGACGGTTTTCCGCGGCCTCAGTCTGGGCTCCATTCTGCTGATCGTGGCGCTGGGGCTGGCCATTACTTTCGGCCTGATGGGAGTCATCAACATGGCCCACGGCGAGATGATTGCAGTGGGCGCCTACACCACTTATGTGATCCAAAATCTGTTTGGCGCCGGGTTTGGTTTTTCCATCACCCTGCCCTTCAATTTCGGGGGCAAACCCATCGCTTTCGGCCTGCACCTGCCCGGTCTGAATGCCACTGGTGCGTGGTATGAAAGTTACTTCCTGTTTGCGATTCCGTTCAGCTTCATCGTGGCAGCGCTGGCTGGATTGGTGATTGAACGCGTGGTTATACGCTTTCTCTACCGGCGTCCGCTTGAATCCCTGCTCGCCACGTGGGGCGTGTCGCTCGTCATGCAACAATTGTTCCGCATGGTGTTCGGTGCAAACAATGTGCAGGTCAGTTCACCGAACTGGCTGCTGGGCCACTTCGATTGGAACGATGTCATTTTCGGTTACAACCGCATCTTCGTCGTGCTCTTCGCCGGCCTCATCGTGGCGGGCACCTGGCTGCTGCTCGGACGCACGTCGCTTGGCCTGTTGATCCGGTCTGTGATGCAAAACCGCGACATGGCAGCCTGCGTTGGCGTGCGGACCACGCGCGTGAACATGCTGACCTTCGCCTTTGGTTCGGGACTGGCAGGACTGGCTGGCGCGTTCCTCTCGCAAATCGGCAACGTCGGTCCGAGCATGGGCCAGGACCACATCGTCAACGCGTTTATGACCGTGGTGGTTGGCGGTGTCGGCAGCATTGTGGGAACGGTTTTTTCCGCCGTGGGCATCGGGACGGCGGATCAAGTGCTGCAGCAGACCACGGGTTCACCGGTCACCGGCAAAATCGTCGTGCTGGTGGCGATCATCCTGTTTTTGCAGTGGAAGCCAGGCGGGTTGTTCTCCCTGCGCAGCCGCAGTCTCGACTGACTTCATGCAACGACGATTCTTCAACCACTGGGGCATGAGTCTGGCGGCGGTGCTGGCCCTCGTTTTCATTGTGGTCTTGCCGTGCTTAAATGCGTTCATGCCGGCCGGCAGCGTTTTGCACGTCAGTGATTTCACCATCAATCTCTACGGCAAATATCTGTGCTACGCGATTCTCGCGATCAGCGTGGACCTGCTATGGGGTTACACCGGCCTGTTGAGTCTGGGGCAGGCGCTGTTCTTCAGCCTCGGCGGCTACATGATGGGGATGCATCTCATGCGCATGATTGGCGATCTCGGACAATATCACCAGCCCATCCCCGACTTCCTCGTCTTTCTCGGGTGGAACAAGCTGCCGCCGTTCTGGAAGCCGTTCGCCAGCTTTCCGTTTGCCTTGTTGATGGTGTTCATGGTGCCGGGCGTGCTCTCGGCGGTCTTCGGTTACCTGGCCTTTCGGTCGCGGATTCGTGGCGTCTATTTTTCGATTCTCACGCAGGCCTTAACTTACGCGGCAGCGTTGCTCTTTTTCCGCAACAGCCTGCTCATGGGTGGCAACAACGGATTCACGGATTTCAAATTCATCCTCGGCCATGACCTGCGCGACCCGGCCGCGCAGCGCGGCCTTTACGTCGTCACGGGCATCACCCTCCTGGCGATTTTCCTGGGGTGCCGCTGGCTGAGCCGCACCAAGTTCGGTCTGGTGCAACAGGCCATTCGTGACCGGGAAAACCGCGTGCTGTTCAGCGGCTACGCAGCGGCGCATTACAAACTGTTTGTCTTCGTGCTGGCCGCCCTCATCGCGAGCATCGGCGGCATGCTCTATGTGCCCCAGGTTGGCATCATCAACCCCAGCGAAATGTGGCCGGACAAATCACTCGAAGCCGTCGTGTGGGTGGCCGTTGGCGGGCGCGGCACGTTGATCGGTCCGGTGCTGGGCGCGTTCGGTGTCAACGCGCTGAAGAGCTGGGCCACACGGGCATATCCGGATCTGTGGCTGATGTTTTTGGGCGGCTTGTTTGTGCTCGTCACCTTGTTCATGCCGAAAGGCATCGTGGGTCTGCCCGGACAACTGCTCGCTCTGAAACGACGTTATGGGGGCGCGCGGCGGGCGTCAGCCGAGGCTCCGCGCGCCGCTGCCAAAACCGCCCCGCACGCGGAAGAGGCGGTCGAAACCAAATGAGCGCCGGGCTGAAAAAATTCATCCTCACCATTGAAGGTGTCAGCAAGACGTTTGACGGCTTCAAGGCCATCAACAACCTGAATCTTTACATGGACGATGGCGAGCTGCGCACGATCATCGGACCCAACGGTGCGGGCAAGAGCACGATGCTGGATTTGATCACGGGCCGCACGCGCCCGGACAAGGGCACCATCGAATTCGGCCGTGACACGGACCTCACGCGCTTGAACGAATACCAGATCAATCGCCTGGGCATCGGCCGCAAATTCCAGACGCCGTCGGTATATGTGGATCACACCGTGTTCGAGAACCTCTGGCTTTCGCTGGAGGGCGCGCGCGGCGTTTGGAGTTCACTGTTTGCACGGGTGAAGCCGGCGCAGCGTGACCGCATTCACGATGTGCTCAAAACCGTTGGCCTGGCGGACAAGGCGGATCGCAAAGCCGGCCTGCTCAGCCACGGGCAGAAGCAATGGCTCGAGATCGGCATGCTCCTCGCGCAGAATCCGAAGCTGCTGCTGGTGGATGAACCCGCCGCCGGCATGACCGACGAGGAGACGCACAAGACCGGCGAGCTGTTGCTGGGCCTCGCCGGCAAACACAGCATTGTGGTGATCGAACATGACATGGTTTTCGTCCGCCAGATCGCCAGCAAGGTCACCGTGTTGCATCAGGGCAACGTCCTGTGCGAAGGCACCGTGGATCAGGTGCAGAACGACGAACGCGTCATGGAGGTCTATCTCGGGCGCAAGAAGAAGGCGTGAGTCCGCGTGATTGGTTAAATGAGCCACATGGTTGCATCATTAAATAAGTCCCGTCCGCGCGTCCTGGCCCTTCCGGCATCCGCCCGGGCCGTTTGCGCGAACGCGGCGCTTCACCCCGATAACTCATTTAATGCTCCCTTCTTTTCCACGTCGCCATGCTGACTCTCGTCAACATCTCTGTTTCCTACGATGGTTCGCGCATTTTGCGCGACGTCAGCCTGGATGTTCAGCCGGGGGAGGTGGTTTGTCTCATGGGTCGCAATGGCGTGGGCAAAACCACCACGCTGAAGGCCATCACTGGACTGGTGCGACCGGATCAGGGCGCGGTGAAGCTGGGTGGTGCGGATCTCACGGCGCTCAAACCCGATGCCCGCGCGCGTTCCGGCTTGGGCTACGTGCCGCAGGGGCGCGACATTTTTCCGAATCTCACCGTGTTGGAAAATTTGCGCATTGGCGCAGTAGCACAGGGGCGCAAGTTGAACGGGGAACTGGACCGCGTGTTCCAGTTGTTTCCTGTGTTGAAAGAAATGACCGGGCGCAAGGGCGGTGTGTTGAGCGGCGGCCAGCAGCAACAGCTGGCCATTGGCCGCGCGCTCCTGACCGACCCCAAAATTCTCCTGCTCGACGAACCGACCGAGGGCATTCAGCCAAACATCATCGATCAGATTGGCGAGACCATCAAACGCCTGCGCAGTGAAGGACTCAAGGGCGACGGCCACAATTACGTCGAGGAGGTGGAGGGTGCCATCAAGCAATTGCGCCGGGAGGGCCGGCTCGGCATCCTGCTCGTCGAACAATACCTGGATTTCTGCCTCGACGTGGGCGACCGTTTTTACGTCATGGACCGGGGCAGCATCGTGGCGAAAGGCAACATTGCCGAGCTGAATGAAGACATCGTCAAGCAACACCTCACTGTTTAGCCCTCGCCTCTCATGGTAGCGCCCGTCACCCTTCCGCCGGGAAAAGCCGGCCGCGCGGCGCTCGAGGTGCAACTGGTCTTTCGCAAAAGCACCGTGATTTCCGCTTTCGCCACGAGTCCCATGAAACTGCTGACGCCGCGTTCGCGCGGTGACAGCGTGTGGGCCTGCACGAGCAGTTTTGGCGGCGGCCTCGTCGCGGGCGACCAGACGAGTCTGGAACTCCAGCTCGGCCCGGAAACGTGCTGCTTCCTCGGCACGCAGGCTTCCACCAAGGTGTATCGCAATCCCGCCGCGTTGCCTTGCGGCCATGAAACCCGTGCCATCGTCGATAACGGCGCCGCTTTGGTCTTCGCGCCAGACCCCGTGCAGGCCTTCGCCGGGGCCAGCTACGCACAGCGACAGGAATTCAACCTCGCTTCCGATGCGAACCTTGTGTTGCTCGACTGGTTCACCTCCGGTCGCGCGGCGCGCGGCGAACGCTGGGCTTTCGCCCGCTTCAGCAGCCGCAACCAGGTGAACGTCGGCGGCAAAACGGTCTTCCTCGATTCGCTTGCGCTCGATTCCGCTGATGGCGACCTTGCCGCACCGCATCGCACCGGGCGTTTCAACTGCCTCGCCGTGTTGCTGCTCGTCGGGCCGAAGCTCCACGACGCCGCGCAGAAGTTGCTGGCTAAAGTCAGTGCCGCACCCGTGCCGCGCCAGGCCGCTCTGGTTTTTAGCGCCAGCCCGATTGCCGATGGCGCGGTGCTCCGCATCGCCGGCGAGCACGTCGAAGCGGTCGGGCGCGAACTGCACAAATACCTTGCCCCGCTGAACGCGTTCCTCGGCGACGACCCGTGGGCGCGCAAGTGGTGAGACAGGGAACCGCAAATGAATACGAATGGACGCGACTGGGATGGGGCGAAGAACTTCCGCCAGATCTTGGAGTGCGGCGCTCTTCTGCCGCTTTGGCATCACAGGCTCGCGGTAGGAAGTCGCCAGAGGGCTGACGCATTCCAAGCCGTTACCGCGCCATTCACGCTCCAATTGCATTTGAATTCGTTTCCCTCCGTGTTCATCTGTGATTGAAAGTCCGGATATGCACTTATCCCCTCGCGAACTCGACAAACTGACGCTGCACCAGGCGGGCTTCCTCGCGCAAAAGCGATTGGCCCGCGGCGTAAAACTGAATCATCCCGAAGCCGTCGCGCTCATTGCCACCGTGCTGCTGGAATCCATCCGCGACGGCAGGAGCGTCGCCGAGCTGATGAACCTTGGCCGTCAGTTGCTGGGGCGCAATCAAGTCATGTCCGGCGTGCCCGAGATGATTTACGACGTGCAAGTCGAGGGCACATTTCCCGACGGCTCAAAGCTCGTCACCGTGCATCATCCCATCGCCAGCGAGAATGGTGATTTGAAACTCGCGCTATACGGCAGCTTTCTGCCTGTGCCGGAACTTTCGCTTTTCGCACCCGCCGCTACCGAACCCATTCCCGGTTCGACGGAAATCAAAGATGGCGAGATCGAACTCAACGCCCGTCGTGTTACAGCAGAGTTGGCTGTCACGAATCTTGGCGACCGCCCGATTCAAGTTGGTAGCCACTATCATTTCATCGAGACGAACGGTGCATTGAGGTTCGATCGCGCGGCTGCCTACGGCAAACGCCTCGACATTCCGGCGGGCACAGCCGTTCGCTTTGAACCCGGCGAAACCAAAACTGTGAAGTTGGTTGAAATTGCTGGCAAGAAAGTCATTCGTGGCGGCAACAACCTCGCGAGCGGCAAAGTTTCCGCCGCTGGGAAGAAGGCCGCCTTGAAAAGGGTGAAGGCCAAAGGATTTGCAACCACATAAATTGGCCACAGAGGCACAGAGCACACAGAGCAAATTCATTTGGATCTCTGTGCCCTCTGTGCCTCTGCGGCAAAAATAATTTGCTATGTCCCACAAAATGAAACGCTCCCATTACGCCGACATGTTCGGCCCGACCACCGGCGACAAGGTCCGGCTCGGCGACACTTCGCTCATCGCGGAAGTCGAGAAAGATTTCACGGTTTACGGCGACGAATGCAAATTCGGCGGCGGCAAAGTCATCCGCGAAGGCATGGGCCAGGCCGCGGGCGTCGGCGCGAAGGACGCGCTGGATTGCGTCATCACCAATGCGCTCGTGCTTGATTACACCGGCATCTACAAGGCCGACATCGGCATCAAGAACGGTCTCATCTCCGGCATCGGCAAGGCGGGCAATCCTGATGTGATGGCGGGCGTGACCAAGGGCATGATTGTCGGCGTCACCACGGAAGTCATCGCGGGCGAAGGCCTCATTCTCACCGCGGGCGGGCTCGACACGCACATCCATTTCATTTGCCCACAGCAGGCGCACGAAGCGATTGCCGCCGGTCTCACCACGATGGTTGGCGGCGGCACTGGTCCGGCGGTCGGCACGTGCGCCACGACCTGCACGCCCGCGCCGAATTACATCCGCGAAATGCTCCGCGCGGTGGATGCGTTGCCGTTGAACTTCGGCTTTACCGGCAAAGGCAACACCGCGATGCCCGCCGGTCTCGCGGATCAAATCAAAGCCGGCGTCATCGGCCTCAAGCTTCACGAGGACTGGGGCACGACGCCCGCCGCGATTGATTG
This sequence comes from Verrucomicrobiia bacterium, assembly GCA_035765895.1. Lineage (NCBI taxonomy): Bacteria > Pseudomonadati > Verrucomicrobiota > Verrucomicrobiia > Verrucomicrobiia bacterium. The sequence goes on from DASTWL010000082.1 coordinate 23,858, forward strand.
CTGCCTCGGCATCGCCGACCAGCACGACATTCAGGTGACGATTCACACCGACACATTAAATGAATCCGCGTTCGTTGAAGGCACAATTGCCGCGTTCAAAGGCCGCACGATTCACACGTATCACAGCGAAGGCGCGGGCGGCGGTCACGCGCCGGACATCATCCGCATCTGCGGCGAGCCGAACGTGCTGCCGAGTTCCACCAACCCGACGCGACCTTACACGGTCAACACGATTGACGAGCACCTCGACATGCTCATGGTCTGCCATCACCTCGATCCGAACCTGCCCGAGGACGTGGCGTTCGCCGAAAGCCGCATTCGCGGCGAGACCATCGCGGCGGAGGACATCCTGCACGACCTGGGCGCAATTAGCATGATGAGTTCGGATTCGCAGGCCATGGGCCGCATCGGCGAAGTCATCACGCGGTCTTGGCAGACGGCGGACAAGATGAAGCAGCAACGCGGTCGTTTGCCCGAGGAAGCCGGCGACAACGACAACGTCCGCATCAAGCGTTACCTCTCCAAATACACCATCAACCCGGCACTGGCGCATGGCATGGCGCACGTCATCGGTTCGATTGAAGTCGGCAAACTTGCGGATTTGGTGCTGTGGAAGCCTTCCATGTTCGGCGCGAAGCCCGAGATGGTGATCAAAGGTGGATTCATCGCGTGGGCGCAGATGGGCGATCCGAACGCGAGCATTCCGACGCCGCAACCGGTTTACATGCGACCGATGTTCGGTGCGTTTGGCCGCGCGACCGGCGCGACGAGCATCGCGTTCGTGAGCCAGCTCGCGAAGAAAGCGAACGTCGGCAAAGCCTACGGCCTGACGAAACAAGTCGTCGCCGTGAAAGGCTGCCGAAAAGTTGGGAAGAAGGATCTCAAGTGGAACAACGCGATGCCGAAGATCACCGTTGATCCGGAAACCTACGAAGTCCGTGCCGACGGCGAATTGCTGACGTGCGAGCCGGCGAAGGTGTTGCCGCTGGCGCAACGGTATAATTTATTTTAGCTCGTAGCAGCCGATGTGAGTCGGCTTAAACTCATGTCCCGCGCCAGAAAAAAAGTGAGGCGACTCACGTCGGCTGCTGCAAAAAGCAACGCTCGCCCTCACCCTGCCCCTCTCCCCCGGGGAGAGGAGGAAACGCCCACGGTGTCGCGTGATGGCGGAACTTTTCGGTTGAATCAGCCTTTTGCTGGGAAAGGCCCCAAAGCTGGATTTGCTAACGAAGCCGGTCAACCGCCGGCAAGCGCTTCAAAGCCGCTCCCTCTCCTGGGGGAGAGGATTGGGGTGAGGGCGGACGTAAACACGAACTCTCCGACTGCTCCTAGCGACTTGCTCCTCTGGCAAGTCGCGGACTCCGCGTTCCCAACGGGCGGCTTCGCGCATTCGGTCGGACTGGAAGCGGCGTGGCAGCATGGGGAAGTGCGCAACCGCGCCGAGTTGCTCGCCTTTCTCGAAACCAATCTGCACCAGCTTGGCCGCGCGGCGGTGCCCTTCGTGAACACGGCTTACGACAATCCGGAACGACTCGCGGAACTGGACGCACTTTGCGATGCGTTCCTCTCGAATCACGTCGCCAACCGCGCGAGCCGATTGCAAGGACGGGCATTTCTCACGGCGATGGAGCGCATTTTCCTGGAACGCGGCGGCCCGCAGCCGCAGCATTCCCGTAACGAAGGTGGACTGAGAAGTTCGGGCGTGCCCTTATCTGGCGGAGCCGCTGTGGCTGGGGACAGCCGCGCTCCCTTTGCGCATTTCGCGCCCGTGTTCGGCGCATGCCTGCGCGAACTTGCCATTCCGCGCGCCACCACCATCCGCCTGTTCCTCTTCAATCACCTGCGCAGCGGGTTCGCCGCCGCCGTGCGTTTGAACATCGTCGGTCCGATGGAAGCGCAGAGGCTGCAACACCGTCTCGCGCCGCTGGCGGAGGAAGTGGCCGCGCGTTCAGCGACATTCACGCTAGACGACCTCGCTCAAACCGCGCCGCTGCTGGATCTCTGGCAGGGCGCGCAGGACCGCTTGTATTCCCGTTTATTCCAAAGCTGAACATGAACTCACGATTGCTCCTTCATCTTCATTCCCACGGCGGCAACGGCCACACGCACGAACCGCTCGATCATCCCGGGCATTTTCACGAGCGCGAACGGACGCTGGACCGTGACTTTGCGCGGCGCGCGTTCACGGTCGGCATCGGCGGCCCGGTCGGCAGCGGCAAGACGGCGCTGACGCTTCAGCTCTGTCTGAAACTGCGCGAGCGGATGAACATTGCGGTCGTGACGAACGACATCTTCACGCGCGAAGACGGCGAATTCCTGACCAAGCACGGCGCGCTGCCGGCCGAACGCATCCGCGCGGTGGAAACCGGTGGCTGTCCGCATGCGGCGATTCGCGAGGACATTTCCGCCAACCTGCTCGCGCTGGAGGAATTGCACCGAAACTTCAATCCGGACCTGCTGTTCATCGAATCCGGCGGCGATAATCTGGCGGCGTGCTTCAGCCGTGAACTGGCGGATTTCACCATCCAGGTGATCGACGTCGCGGGCGGTGACAAAATTCCGCGCAAAGGCGGTCCCGGCATCACGCAGAGTGATCTGCTCGTCATTAACAAGACGGACCTCGCCCAAGCCGTCGGTGCCGACTTGGGAATAATGGATCACGACACCCGGCGCATACGCGGCGCCGGGCCGTTCGTGTTCGCCCAGGTCAAAAATGGCGTCGGCCTCGACGACATCATCGCGCACGTCATTCATGCGTGGCAGCACGCGTGCGGCGTCAGCCATTCGCATTAGCGCGCTTTCACCCCGTCACATCCGCATTGCGCTCCCCCCGGGACCGGCGCGGTCCGCTTTTTGCCTTCCTCCTCGCGCAACGGGTTGCCGGCGGAGCAAACTGCCGGCGAAAGCCGTCTAAGAAACCGCCGCCTGGCGTGTCGTCTTCCTTGTGAGCAGCGACGTTTCGATGCTGGCCATCAGGCTGCCACGGCGGTGGATGCGGGAAAATCAGCAAGGCATGGCTGCGGGCCAACCAGATAAAACGAGCGTGCAATCGCCCGAAACGATTGAAGCGCTGTTTGCTGCCCTCGAATCCCCGCTGTTGAGCTACGCCCTGCGCCTGACGGGCGAACGAAACGTCGCGGAAGACCTGGTTCAAGAAGCGTTCATGAAGCTGCACGCCCAGTTTGACGAAGTGCGCGAACCGCGCCGCTGGCTTTACCGCACGGTGCACAACCGCGCGCTGAATCATCGCCGCAACACGGCCAAACTCACGCCGCTCCAGCCGGAGCGCGGCCCGGCCGAAACGCCGGCGCCCGATCCGGCCGATCCGCAGCCGTTGCCGGATGAACAGATTGCGCGCCTCGAAGGCATTGGTCTGGTGCGTTTGAGCCTGGCCGCGCTGGACGAACGCAGTCGTGAAATTGTCCGGCTCAAGTTCAACGAGGACCTTTCCTACGCGGAAATCGGCCAGCGTACCGGGTTGAAGGTCGGCCACGTGGGTTACCTGCTGCATCACGCGCTGAAACGCATGGCCGCCGAGCTGGCCAAAACGGGAGTGATGCCATGAACCCGGAGCCGCCCATGAATCCCCGCGAAGAACTGGAACTGCGCGTCACGGCGCTGTTGCTGGGTGAATTGTCCGAGGCGGAAGCGGCGGCTGTGCGCGCAGTGCTGGCCCGCGACGCGGAACTGCAAAAGCTCCACGACGATCTCAAGCAAACCATCCAGTTGGTGCGCGAAGCCGGCGTGGCGGATGCGGAATCGATGGCGGAACCGGCCGGGCCGCTGAAGCTCGCGGATGAGCGTCGCAAATCGCTGCGGGCCGCCTTCGTCATCCCGCCGTTGAAACCCGGGACCGTCAAGGGAGAGACCGGATTATCCTACCGTTTACTCGCTGTCCTGGCTGTTCTGGCGATTGTCGGCCTGCTCGCATCGATGCTCATGCCGGCCTTGAGCAAGTCCAAGAGCAGGGCCCAGTCCGTGGCCGTGCTGAACAATCTCCGGCAGTTGGAGCAGGCCAAACAGATGTGGGCCGAGGACAACCAGAAGGCCACCGGTGCGGCCCCGACCCTGGAGGATTTGAAGCCCTACCTCGGCGGGCGAACCGGCCTGCCGACGGTTGGTGGCGAGAAATACATTGCCGGGAAAGTGGGTGAACCCGTGGCGGTGGAACTGGATGCCAAACAGGCGCAGCGTAATTTCGCCCGGCTCGCTTCCAAGCCGCCGGCTGCGGATCAGAACGGCCGGGTGGTGCAACTCAGGCCGGACGGACGGCTGGCTTACGCCGCCAGAAACCCGCAGTCGCCGCCGACTGGCACCGCTCAAGAGACGCCTTGGAATGCGTCGGTCGCATTGCGTGGCTTTTATGATGACAACGCTGCATCCGCGAATTCGGTGGAGGCCAAACCGCCCACGACCGTCACCGCCTTGAACCCCGAACCCAAGCTGGCGCCGCCGCCGACGGAAATCGTCCTGCCACATCCGGATTCGACGCCCGTGTGGGATGGCTTCGCATCGACGAACAGCCTTTTGGCCGGCGCTGATTTTGCCGCGACAGGCGAAGGTTTGAGCGGCGGGAACCGTGACGGCGATTTGGGCGTGAAGCGCAAGGACGCGGCGACGGCGACCACGGGCGATTCGACCCTGGCGAAGTCTTACGATCGCTCCATCACCAGTGCAGGGAGTCTCGCTGACGCTGAACGGGCGCGCCGGCCCCGGGCTTTTTCTTGGGAATTCGGAGCGCAGCCGGGGTATGCTGGCTTGCCCGCTTCGACGACCTCCCCAAATGAAAGTGACTCGCTTGCCGCCGCCGTGCCGGCGCTGGGTGATGTGCCGGCGGTGGGCGGGCTCTACCGGAACGGCCCGCCGTCCGCTTCGCCTGCAGCTGGGCAGGCGGTTTCGTCGCCGAATAAATCCGAAACAGGAACCGCAACGGGCGGCGGCAATGTTTACGCAGGCCCCGCTGTGGTTGGTTACGTTGACGCGAGCAAACCCGCGTCAACATCCGGTTTTGCAATGGCCCTTCAACCCCCGGCCTCGCAAACGCGCCGAGCAGGAGTGGTTACAGCTGTCGCGGATGAAGCCACCCGCTCTCTCGTGCAAGACGGGAAGGCTTTGTATGACGCAATGAAGCATGATGAAATCGATGCCCAATTGAAGAAGGCCACCGTGGTCGAGCCCGGCATCCAGACTGCCAGCGATTATTCAAGTCTGCGGGAGGAACAGCGTGATGCCAGCGCACAGAGCAAAGTCGAACAATTGACCAGACCACACGCCGATCAATCCCGTTTGGAACAGCAGCACCAACTGGATCAGTTGGTGTCGCAACAAAAAATCCATGAGGCCCGACTGGCGGCCGAAAAAGTGGACGTCGCTCTGCCAAAATCCGGGATGGTGGAGATTATGAATCGGGCGGTTCCTCCTTCGACATCGGAGAAGGGATTTTTGGGACGAATCAGCGATGCTTTCCACGGCGGCTATCAAGCGACGGCCACTGTTACGGCGGAGCGAACAGCGCCAGACATTACCGCGTTCTCCGGTTCCCGGTCCGGCGGGGTATATGATCCCTATTTCGTGCAAACCGAATTCGAGGCCATCAAATCCGAAGCCGTTTTGACGAACGCCGTCCATCAGCTCGGCTTGGCGAACAAATGGGGCGTCGATCCAACCGAAGCGCTCGCGCGGTTGCGTCGCCGGATCGAACTGAAAGCCAAACCCAATTCAACGTTCATTGACATCTCCGTCAAAGACGGGGATCCGAAAGAGGCGGCGGCAATTGCGAACGCCGTGGCGGAGGGATACCTGGAGTGGCGCCTGACCCAGACTCGTGAAGCGTCTGAAACAGGCATCAAGGCCCTTGCACAACGTTTCGCAGAAAATCAAAAAAAGATTGAGGCGGCGCAACGCGAGTTGGCGGCGCTCAAGGGAAGCGGTCAGCCAACGAACGCGTCCCAGCGCATTGACGCACCGCTGCCGCGCCCGCCCGCCACAAACGCGCCGATTCCGCAGCCGGAGGTTCAGACGGGCGACAATCCGTTTTCCACCTTCTCGCTGAACGTCAGCGATGTCTCGTTCAAGCTGGCGGCGGCGAGCCTGGAGCGCGGGCAATTGCCCGATCCCGCGTCGGTGCGCAGCGAGGAGTTCATCAATGCCTTCGATTACCGCGATCCGGAGCCAGCGGCGGGCGCGCCGATTGCCTTCGCCTGGGAGCGGGCGCAGGATCCATTCGCCCACAACCGCGATCTGCTGCGCTTCTCGCTTAAGACCGCGGCGGCGGGCCGGCCGGCCGGGCGCCCGTTGAACTTGGTGCTGTTGCTCGACAATTCCGGTTCGATGGAGCGCGCCGACCGCGTGCAGATCATCCGCGAGGCGTTGCGTGTGCTGGCCACTCAGTTGCAGCCGCAGGACAAACTGAGCGTGGTCACCTTCGCCCGCACGCCGCGGCTGTTTGCGGACGGCGTGGCCGGCGACCAGGCGGGCGGCGTGTTCGAGCAGGTCGGCGGACTCACGCCACAGGGCGGGACGAATCTCGAAGAGGCGATGAACCTCGCCTACCAGACCGCCCTGCGCCATTACCTCGCGGGCGGCATCAATCGCGTGGTGCTCCTCACCGACGGCGCCGCCAATCTCGGTGAGGTGAATCCCGCGACGTTGCAGCAAAAGGTTGAAGGTTATCGCAAACAAGGCGTCGCGCTCGATTGTTTCGGCATCGGCTGGGAGGATTACAACGATGACCTGCTCGAAGTGCTTTCCCGCAACGGCGACGGGCGTTACGGCTTTCTCAATTCACCCGCAGAGGCGGCCTCCGAGTTCGCCGGGCAACTGGCCGGCGCGTTGCAGGTGGCGGCATCGGACGTGAAGGTGCAGGTGGAGTTCAATCCGCGCCGTGTGACGGCGTATCGGCAGATTGGTTACGCCAGGCATCAGCTCACCAAGGAGCAATTCCGCGACAACACGGTGGATGCCGCCGAAATCGCCGCGCAGGAAGCGGGCAATGCGCTTTACACGGTGGCCGTGAATCCCGCGGGCGAAGGTCCGCTCGGCACGGTGCGTGTGCGTTACAAGGTTCCCGGCACTACGGATTATCGCGAGCAGGCGTGGGACGTGCCCTATACCGGCAGCGCCCTGTCGCTCGACCAGGCCAGCCCGGCCATGCGGCTTGCCGCGACGGCCGCCGCATTTTCCGAGTGGCTGGTGGCCAGTCCCTTTGCCGGCGACGTCTCACCGGCGGCGTTGCTGCGGTATTTGAACGGCGTGCCGGAAGTATTTGGCGCCGATTCCCGTCCAAAGAAGCTGGAGTGGATGATTCGTCAGGCGAAAGCGGTTTCCGGGCAATAAATCCAACGCAAAGCGGGGTTCCTTATGAAAACAAAACTCGGCGTCGTGACGCTGGCCTTCACGCTGTTTCTCCCCATGGTGGTGAGCGCCCAAATCAAACTGACCGGGTTGAAAATATTCGGCGTCCGGGCCGATGGCACCCGCGACAGTTCGGCGTGGGACACCTTGGAAGGCGGCCAGTATTGGGGAGCTTACCTGTTCAGCGGGACGGCCCAATCGCCGAAGTTTTTGAACGGCGGCGCCACGGACGATTCGTTGAATCCCAAGGTCGAACTGAAACCGGGCACCTACACCTTTGGCTTTGCCGGCGACAGCGTTCCCGATCCGGGCGCGACCCTGGAATTGTGTTTCAACGATAACCCGGCGAGCCGGATCAGCGTTACGGCGCAGAAAGAAAGGCCGGGCCTGTTTTCCGGAACGACCACTTTCAGCACGGGCGAAACAATGGTCACGGTCACCGCGATGCAACTCCTCTCGCCGCCGGTGGACCTCGTCGGTCCGAATGAAACCAAACCCAACGGTTCGCTCGACACGGCCGGGACGTTCACGCTGGTCGTGAGCTCAAAACATCCGTCGCCCGCCGCGCCCGTCGCGTTGACCGATTTCAACCTCGTCGGCGATCTGGGTTCCAATCGGGCGGAATTCACACTGACGGCCACCGCTTCCGTGGACAATCCGAAAGGCGGTTCGCTCGAGCTGCTTTCCGGTGCCGTTGCGCTCACGGAAATGGGCGCGCATCCGCAGTGGGATTTGCAGGTCGATCAGGGCCGCTACGTCGCGGTGTTCAAACGCGCCGGCAAATTCGCGCTGCAGTTCAAGTTCGTGGCGGCGGTGAGTCAGGGCGGCAATTGGAACCGGGTGAACTTCCGCGTTGCCCCCGGCGCCGTGCAGCCGGTGGTGTTGCAAGGCCTGGGTGCCGACACGCAATTCGCGTTCGTTGGCGCCGCCCGACCGGAACGCCGGACCAACGATTTCGTCAGCTTCCTGCCCGCCGATGGCACGGTAAATCTGGCGTGGCAGGAGGCGCGCAAGGCGGAAGAAGGCCGGCTGTTTTACGCAGCCGAGATGTGGTCGCAGGTCACCTTCAGTCCCGGCCTGATGCGGCAGACGGGGTTGCTCGACTTCAAAGTCATGCAGGGCGAACTCAGCCAGGTGGCGCTGCTGCTCACCGGGGCCGGCGAGGTCACCCGTGTGCAGGGGAGCGAAGTGCTGGGCTGGACGGTTGAACCCGCTCCGTCCGGGGCCGGTGTGTCAGGCGACGCCACGCTGCCACGGCGGCTCGTGGTGCGCTTGAACCAGCCGCAAAAGGACGCGTTCCGCTTGCAGGTGCAGACGCAGACCCCTTTGGGGGCCTTTCCACAAACGGCCACGGTGATGCAGATTCAGCCCGAAGGAGCGACACGGTTCGCGGGTTACGTGCGCATCGTGAACGAGGGGGCCGTGCGGCTGGAAATCGCGCAGGCGAGCGGCCTGTCACAGATTTCCCCGGAACAATTTCCCGAGAACGACGCGACGAAGGCGGCGTTTCAGCCAACGGGACACCAACGGTTCGCCTACCGCTTCTCCAGTCCCGGCTACGCCGTGCGGGTGCAGGCGGACCAGATTCAGCCTGAGCTGACGGTTTCCGAAGTGCTGGCGTATCATCATGGTGAGAACGAGCTCGCGATCGACGCCGAACTCGAACTTGAAGTCCGTGAAGCGCCGTTGCGCGAATTGCGGTTGCGGATTCCGGCGGGATTCGCCGTTGCGCGGCTCAATGCGTCAGGTCTGAGTGATTACTTCGTCAGCGCGCCGGGGGCGTCCGGTGAAGAACCAGCCGATCCCGCTTCCGCCACGCTGCGCCTCGTTTATGGCCAGCCCGTCACCGGCCGGCAGGTCGTGCAGCTCCGGCTCGAACGCAACCAGCCGCTGGGCGAAACGAACTGGGTGCTGCCGCGCATCGAGGTGAGCAATGCCCGGTCCGTGCGCGGGAACGTCGGCGTCGCGACGGCGGCGGGCTTCCGTTTGTCGGCCGAACGCACGCAGGGTTTGACGGAAATCGCCCCGGCCTTTTTTCCCGGCAAGGTGCCGAACCTGCAGGCGGCGTTTCGCCTGAGCGATCCAGACTGGCGCGCCACAATGCACATTGAGCGGCTGCCCCAGACGGTGCAGGCGGACGGCCTGCACCTGTTCTCCATCGGCGAGGGCGTTGCCTACGGCAGCAGCGTGATGAATTATTCCATTTCCGGCGCGCCGCTTGCCGCGTTGCGCGTGGAACTGGCGGATGAGTATTTCAACGTCGAGTTCACGGGAAAGGACATCCGCAACTGGCAGAAAACCACGAACGGCTACCTCGTGCAGTTGCAATCGCCGGTCGCGGGCGCCTACACGCTGCTGGCCACCTACGAACGGCCGTTCAAGGCGCAGGGCGAAACGCTCGCCTTCACCGGCGCCCGGCCGCTCGACGCGCAGTCCGAGCAGGGCTACACGCTCGTGGTCAGCGCCTACCAATTTCAGGTGAAGCCCGCCGCGCTCTCTTCCGCGCTGCTGCCGCTGGAGCCGGGCGAGGTGCCGGCCGAATACCGCCTGTTCTTCGACGCCCCGATCCTGGCAGCGTATCACTACAACGCCCGACCGTTTGATTTGAAGCTCGCGCTCAGTCCGCTGGTGCAGGGGGATTCCATCAGTCTCGTGGTGGACCGCGCGGCTCTCGTCACGCGCATTTCCAAGGAAGGCCAGGTGTTGACGGACGCGAGTTATTTTTTGAAGAACCGGGGCAATCCCAATCTGCGCCTGACGCTGCCGGCCGGGCTGGCGTTGTGGACGGCCCGCGTGAATGACGCCGCGGTAGTGCCGGTCCAGGACGGCGACGCCAGTCTCATCCCGCTGCCGCAGCGCGCGGACCCCAACGCAATCGTCAAATTGAATCTCAAGCTCGCGGCCAAATCTGCCACGGCGCAACACGTGACTGTGACGGCGCCCAGCCTCAACGCGCCGGTCATGCTGGCCGAATGGAAGCTCGAGCCCGATGCCGGACAACGACTGTTGTTTGAGCGCGGCTCGCTCACGCCGGTCGGCGGCGTCCCGGACGTCTCCGGCTTCGCGCAGGCCGCGCGGATGGCGCATCCGGACCACGGCGGACGGCTGATCACGGCGCTCGTGAGCGTGGGGGTGCTTCTCCTCGCCGGCTTATTGGTCTGGCGTTGGGCGGCCGGCGAAGGCGTCAGCCGCTTCAGTCTGCGGCACCTCGGCGGAGCATTGATTGGCCTTGTGGCGTTCGTGGCGGCGGGCGTCATGTTGAGCGGAATCTTCCAAGCCGCGGCGGACTTTCGGGCGGTGGTGCCATCCGACGTTGCGTTTCTGGCGCCGGTGCAGCAGGCCGGCAGCGCGCTCAGTGTGACGGTGACAAATCTGAATGCGGCGACCGCCGGGGCTGGCTGGGGGGCCACCCTCTTGCTCGCGGTGGCTGGAGCTGCGTTGTGGATCGGCGCATGGTGGTCGGTTTCCCCAGCCAAAAAAATCATGCTGGGCGCCCTTGGTTGGACGTTGCTGGCCTGGGCGGCGCTGCGGCTGCCGAATGGGCTGCCGTGGTTTCTGGCGATGCTGATTCTCTTCGCGCTGACCCGGGTGCTTTGGCCCGGACTGCGGCGGCTCTGGGCCGTGCCTGCCAAAGCAACGCTGCCGGCCGGCACGAGCGCCCCCGCGGTTGCAGCATTGCTGGTCGCCAGCTTGTTGTGGCTTGGCACGGGTTGCGCCATGACCGCGCGGGATGCGTCCGCGCCGTCGTCCCTCGAATCAGTGAGCCAGCAGATCCAAATTGAGGACGGCTTTGCGTTGGTCACTGCAAAGCTGCACTGGCAGACAGGCGCGGGCCGCGTGTTGCCGCTGTTGTCCGAACCGGGTGTGCTAACCCAGGTAACTTACCCGCAGCCGGCGCTGGCGTTGGTGGAAACGGTGACGGATGGCCGGCGCGTCCAGCAACTCGAAGCCCGGCGGGCGGGCACCTACGACATCACCCTGCACTATCAGTTGCATGTGTCCGAGAGTTCCGGGCAAAGCACGATTGCGCTGCCCACGCCTGCCGGACTCATCAACCGGCTCGCGGTCACCGTGACCGGTCTCGACGTGGATGTGTTTTCGCCGCAGGCCGTGTCGCTTCAGCGCGAACTGGCGGGCAGCAACACCGTTGCCGCGCTCGTGCTGGCGCCGGCGGCCCAGGTGTCGATTGGCTGGAAACCCCGCAGTCGCGATGTGAAGCGCGAGAAAGCCGTGTTCTACGCTGAGACGTCGCAACTTTACGTGCCCGCGGCGGGCGTGATCGAAGGCGTGCACCGGGTCACGCTCCGTCCCGCGCAGGGCGAACTGAACGAGCTGATCTTCGACGTTCCGAAAGGGGCGACCGTGACCGATGTGACGGACGGCAGCACGCCGAAGAACGCGTCGTCGCTCGTCGCGCTCTGGCGCTTCGATCCGGACACGCGCAAGCTGCGCATCACCTTGAGCCAGCCGCAGTCGCGCCCGTTCACGGTGCTCGTGCGGTCACAAATTCCGGCGGGCACGCTGCCGTTTCAGCAGTCGGCCGGTTTGCTGGCGGTGGAACAGGCGGCGAACCAGATTGGCGTGCTGGGCATCGCCACCGGCAACGAGGTTCAACTCGACAACGTCACGGCGGAAGGACTCGCGCCCATCAATCTCGAGGATTTCCCGGGCGACGTGACCGGCCCGCTCGCGACGCAGGTCGCCGGGTTGACAGTGCGGCGGGCCTTCCGTTACTCGGATCCGGGGGCCACCGTTTCGCTGCAGGCCTCGCCGGTGGAACCCGACGTGCGCGTGGAAACGCAGGACACGCTTTCGCTGGGCGAAGACCGCACGGTGCTCGCGGCCGATGCCAAGGTGGACATTTCGCGTGCGGGCATCTTTAAACTGAGCTTTGTGCTGCCGGCTGGTTTTGACGTGGAGGCCATCAGCGGCGATGCGTTGAGCCACTGGAGCGAATCCAAAACCGACGCGGGCCGGATCATCACGCTGAACCTGCGCGGCAAGACACTCGGGCCACAACAGTTCGCCATCAGCCTGGCGGGTCCGGGGGTCAAGGCCACCCGCCTCGCCGGAGCGTGGCCCGTGCCGCAATTCAGCCTGCGCGCAGCCAGCAAGCAGCAGGGCACGTTGCTCATCGTGCCGGAACAGGGGATGCAACTGCAGGCCGCCGCACTGGACGGACTCTCCCTGCTCGACCCGCAGCGCGCCGGCATCCGGCAGAAAGGCGTGCTGGCGTTTCGCATCTTGCAGGCGCCGTGGAAACTGGCGCTCGACATTGAACAGGTCGAGCCGTGGGTGCAGGTGACCAGCCTGCAGCATGCGAGCGTCAGCGAAGCGCTCGTGAAGGTCGCGGCCAATTTGCAGTATGAAATTGAGAACGCCGGCTTGAAATCGTTGCGCGTTTCCCTGCCCACCAACGCCGGGAGCGTGCGCTTCGCCGGCGATCTGGTGACGGATTTCCTGCGCGTGCCCGGCCCGGTGGAAAACGGTCTGCAAGCCTGGGAGGTGAAACTCGAGCGGCGCATCATCGGGGAGCATCTGCTGCGGGTCACGTATCAGACGGCCATCCCGGAACACGCCACGGAAACCGTGCTTCGCGGCGTCCGGGCCGACGCCGTAAATTTGCAGCGCGGCTTCGTCACCGTGCAGGCCGGCGGCCGTGTGCAGGTCGGCGCCGAACCGGCGGGAACGGCGTTGCAGCCGACCGAGTGGCAGAGCATTCCACGCACCCTGCAACAGGGGCTGGTGGCGGCGGCGGCCAATTACACATTCCGCCTGGCCGATCCGGCGTTTGCACTGACGCTGAAACTGGACCGCCACGAAGCCGTCAAGCTGCTGCCCGCGCGCGTGAATCGCATCACGTTCAATTCGGTGATTTCCGACGCCGGCGTGATGCTGACCCAGGCGCGATTGGAAATGTCGCCCGGCGACAAACGGCTGTTGTCCGTCAAGCTGCCCGCGGGAGCGCACTACTGGTTTGCGTTCGTCAATCAGAACGGGGTGTGGCCGTGGCGCGATCAAGATGCCCTGTTGATCCCGCTCGAAAAGCCGTCAGCCGATCACCAGCCCGTGCCGGTGGAAATTTATTTCAGCAGCCAGGTTGGCCAGCCCGGCGCGGGCCGTTTGGATCTTTCCCTGCTCGCGCCGAAGTTCGATTTGCCGCTCGAAAACATCACCTGGCGGGTCAGTCTCAGTGAAAAGTGGCGGCTGCAGGACTGGACGGGCACGTTGCAGCTTCAGGACCAGCAGGTCGCCCCGGTGGCGGCCACGCTGGATCTGACGCATTACCTCGCGGAAGAGGCGGCGCAGCAGGCGCAAAAAACACAGCAGGCCGAGCAGATGCTTTCGCTGGGCAACACTGCGCTGGCCCAGGGCGACCCCCAGCAGGCGCGGCGGGCCTTTCAAGCGGCGTTTGGTTTGAGCGCGCATGACGACGCGTTCAATGAAGATGCGCGCGTGCAGTTGCATAACCTGAAGCTCCAGCAGGCGTTGCTTGGGCTGAGCGTGCGACAGGCGGCCGCGGCGGGCGACGCCGGCCCGCTGCTTGGCCGGTTCCGCAGCCCACGCGGCGGTCCGGAATTGAACTACACCCAGCAGGACGCCCGGCAGATCATCGAGGCCAACTCCGCCGAGGACAACAGCGCCTACCTGCGGCTCGCGGAAAAACTCGTGCAACAACAGGACGCCGCCGTGAACAGCGCGAGCGCCATCCGCGCCAACATCCCGGCGGAAGGCCGGGTGCTGACGTTTCAACGCGCCGTGGCCGTGGATCGCGAGGCGGATTTGCACCTCGGGCTGGAGGTGCAAGCGGTGACCGCCGCCTCGTGGAGCGTAAGAGCCTTGATTCTAGGAGCAACTCTGCTGGTCCTGGGGATGGTTGGCTGGGGTGCCCGTTCGCTGCGGAGGTGAGGGGCCTGCCATTCTTCGCCCGGGAGTTCCGGGCGCAGGATGGTGGAGGCGGCGGGAATTGAACCCGCGTCCCTGGCAAATTTACCAGCCGCGACTACATGCTTAGCCGGAAGAAAGTCTCGACCGCCGGATAACCTTCCGACACGAATCCAACGGTCCAGTCCGCAGTAATCTCTCGGGCGAACGCCTGCCTGACTCCACGTTCAACCCATGCCTGCTGTTGCGTTCAGCCGGCGTAGCAGGTGTCCACCGGTGAACGTCGGGGCCTTAGGCCGCGAGAGCTAATTCTTCGTTAGCAACTAATGTTTGATGCGATGATTTACGAGGCCAACGCATCGTCCTCGGCATGCCGCCTCTGGCGCCTCTCCCAGGTCGAAACCGGTGCGCCCCCATTAATATGCGACCGCCATATAATCAGGGCAATCGGGTGAATGGTCAAGCGAGGCATCTCCGGGCGTGGTCTCCTGATTTGAATGGTGCGCGCCGGTGTCGGAAGCCGGCCGCACCGCGCTCAACCTGCTGTGGCTGGCGCTTCACGCACGGCCGCGCCCAAAAAGGAAAAACGCGGCTGGTTGCCCAGCCGCGTTGGTGATTTTCGGTTCCTCCGAATGATCTGACCGTCCGATCAGTAATCCATGCCGCCCATGCCGGGGGCGCCGTGACCCGCCGGAGCCGGCTTTTCCTTCTCCGGAATCTCGGTGATCAGGCATTCGGTCGTGAGCAGCAGGCCCGCGATCGAACTGGCGTTCTGGAGCGCGGTGCGGGTGACCTTCTTCGGGTCCACCACGCCGGCTTTCACGAGGTCTTCCATGGCGCCCGTGGCGACATTGTAACCTTCGTTGCCCTTCGCCTTCTTGACGGCTTCCACGATCACGCTGCCTTCGACGCCGGCGTTGGCGGCGAGCGAGCGGAGCGGTGATTCAACGGCGCGCTTCACGATGCTGACGCCGATTTGTTCGTCGTCATTGGCACCCTTGGTCGCGTCGATCGCGCCGATGCAGCGGATGAGGGCCACGCCGCCACCGGCGACGATGCCTTCTTCAACGGCCGCGCGCGTCGCGTGCAGCGCGTCTTCCACACGCATCTTCTTTTCCTTCATCTCGGTTTCGGTTGCGGCGCCGACGTTGATGACGGCCACGCCACCGGCGAGCTTCGCCAGGCGTTCTTGGAGCTTCTCGCGGTCGTAGTCGCTGGTCGTCTCCTCGATCTGGCGGCGGATCTGGTTCACCCGGCCCTGGATCTCGGAGGACTTGCCGTTGCCTTCGACGATGGTGGTGTTTTCCTTCTCCACGACGACGCTCTTGGCGCGGCCGAGGTCATTGAGTTCGAGGTTCTCGAGCTTGAGGCCGAGGTCTTCGGTGATGAAGCGACCGCCGGTGAGGACCGCGATGTCTTCGAGCATCGCCTTGCGACGATCGCCGAAGCCGGGGGCCTTCACAGCGCAGACGTTCAACGTGCCGCGGAGCTTGTTCACGACGAGCGTCGCGAGCGCTTCGCCTTCAACTTCCTCGGCGATGATCAGGAGCGGCTTGCCGGTGCGGGCAGCCTTCTCGAGCAACGGGAGCAGGTCCTTGAGCGAGCTGATCTTCTTTTCATAGATCAGGATATAGGCATCTTCCATCTTCGCTTCCATCGTCTCGGCGTTCGTGACGAAGTAAGGCGAGAGGTAGCCCTTGTCGAACTGCATGCCTTCCACGACGTCGAGCGTCGTCTCGATGGACTTCGCTTCTTCGACCGTGATGGTGCCGTCCTTGCCGACCTTGTCCATCGCGTCGGCGATGATCTCGCCGATGGTGGTGTCCCAGTTCGCGGAAACGGTCGCGACCTGCTTGATCTCTTCCTTGTCCTTGACCTTCTTGGCGATCTTGTCGAGCTGGCCGACGGCGGATTCCACGGCCTTCTGGATGCCGCGCTGGATGCTGATCGGGTTCGCGCCGCTGGTCACATACTTGAGACCTTCGCGGTAGATGGCCTCGGCGAGCACGGTCGCCGTGGTGGTGCCGTCGCCCGCGTTGTCGCTCGTCTTGCTGGCGACTTCGCGGACCATCTGGGCGCCCATGTTTTCAAACGGGTCTTCCAGTTCGATTTCCTTCGCGACGGTGACACCGTCCTTGGTCACGGTCGGGGAGCCGAATTTTTTGTCGAGCACGACGTTGCGGCCTTTCGGTCCGAGCGTGGCGACGACGGCCTTGGAGAGCTTGGAGACGCCGCGCAGGATGGCCTGACGCGCTGCCTCATCGAACAACAGTTGTTTAGCTGCCATATTCTAGTTCTTGGTATTTTGTTAAGAGTTGAGAGACGAATCAGCCCACGATGGCGAGGATGTCGTCGGAGGAGAGGAGCTTGTATTCCTTGCCTTCGATCTTGATCTCGGTGCCGCCGTATTTGGAGACGAGCACGCGGTCGCCGACCTTGACTTCGAAGGCGATCTTCTTGCCTTCGTCATCAGTCTTGCCGGTGCCGAGCACGCGGACGATGCCTTCCTGGGGTTTTTCCTTGGCGGTATCGGGGATGATGATGCCGCCCTTCTTGACTTCCTTCTCTTCGGCCGGCTCAACGAGGATCCGGTCACCGAGAGGTTTGATGTTCAGTGCCATGGTTTGTTGTTTTATTTGTTTTGGTTTCGTGTCGAATTAACTCCCGCCGCACGAGCAAGCGGGAAAAGTCAGTTTGTCTTTCCGCCATTCCTTGCTAGGGCAACAGCAGGAAATTCGTAAAAAATCTTCAATAGCATCTCGCAAAATGAGACGAGGTGTTCTGCGTCTTCACGATTCATCATCTTCACCACGTGATTCGCCTCGTTGCCGGCATCTTTGATTTGTTCGACCCAACCCTTACATGCAGGTGGGACGTGATGATTATCTGCCAAATACTCGACGTATCGTTTGAACGTATCTCCCTCTTTAGCGCCTTTTGCGACTGCTAGGTGCATGAGAAGTTTTCTACAGCACAAAACCGCCGCTGTGTAACAACCTGCACTTGTTGCAGTGCGAGCTTCTTCATAAATCGCGTTCAGGTCTTTGTCCGAAATGTTTTTCACCGGCTCACCGAAGGAAAAACCTGGCGTCTGTTTCCCGTCACTGCTGTCGATAAATGTTGGCCGCGAACAATGGTGGCAAACATAGATTCTTCCGAAACTGTGTCTGCTTCCGCCTTTTACGAAACTAGCAGACCAGCCGAGTGCGGAAGCCAATGGGTTGCCGCAATAGCCACACACGTAGCTAAAGCTTGGCAACCCTTGGGCTGACTGCCACTCGATGGTCGGCATAAGTATTCGTCAGAACTTACTTCTTATTCTCGTCCACGACCTCGGCGTCGATGATCGGGCCTTCGTCCTTGCCGCCCTTCTTTTCATCTTCGGGCTTGGGCGCTTCACCGCCAGGCGCGCCTTGCGCCTTACTGGCCTTGGCTTGTTCTGCCGCGGCTTTGTAAAGCTCCGCGCTCGCAGCCTGCCACGCTTCGTTCAGCTTCTCGCTGGCGCTCTTGATCGCCGCCGCATCGCTGCCCTTTAGTGCTTCCTTCACTTCGGCCACGGCCTTCTCGATCTTTTCCTTGTCGCTGCCGGAGAGTTTGTCCGCGTTGTCCTTCAGCATCTTCTCGGAGCGATAGACGGCGTTGTCGGCCTCGTTGCGCGTCTCGACCTCTTCCTTGCGCTGCTTGTCGTCCTCGGCGTGAGCCTCGGCGTCCTTGCGCATCTTCTCGATTTCGTCCTTCGAGAGGCCGCTGCTGGCGGTGATGGTGATCTTCTGCTCCTTGCCGGTGCCGAGGTCCTTCGCGTTCACGTGCAGGATGCCGTTCGCATCAATGTCGAAGGTGACTTCGATCTGCGGCACGCCACGCGGTGCGGGCGGGATGTCGGTGAGCTGGAACTTGCCAATCGTCTTGTTGTCGCGCGCGAACTGGCGTTCGCCCTGCAACACGTGGATTTCCACGCCGGGCTGGTTGTCGCTCGCGGTGGAGAAGATTTCCGATTTGCGCGTCGGGATGGTGGTGTTGCGCTCGATGAGGCGCGTGAACACGCCGCCGAGCGTCTCGATGCCGAGCGACAGCGGGGTCACGTCGAGTAGGAGGACGTCCTTCACTTCGCCCTTGAGCACGCCGCCCTGGATGCCGGCGCCGATGGCGACGACTTCGTCGGGGTTCACGCCCTGATGCGGCGGCTTGTTGACGAGCGTGTGCGCGGTCTCAACGACCTTCGGCATGCGGGTCATGCCGCCGACGAGCACGAGTTCGTCAATCTTGTCGGCGCTGACACCCGCGTCTGACAAGCAGGCTTTCACCGGTTTGATGGTGCGCTCGAACAGGTCGTCGCAGAGCTGCTCCATCTTGGCGCGCGTGAGCTTCGTCGCGATGTGCTTCGGCCCACTGGCGTCGGCGGTGATAAACGGCAAATTGATTTCGTATTGCTGCGCGGAGCTGAGGGCGATCTTGGCCTTCTCGGCCTCTTCCTTGATGCGCTGGAGGGCGTCGGGCTGCTTGCGCAGATCCATGCCGTGCTCCTTCTTGAATTCATCGAGAATCCAGTCCATCAGGCGATTGTCCCAGTCGTCGCCGCCGAGGTGCGTGTCACCGTTGGTGGCCTTCACTTCAAAAACGCCGTCGCCGATTTCCAAAACGGAAATGTCGAACGTGCCGCCACCCAGGTCATACACGGCGATTTTCTCGTCTTTCTTCTTGTCGAGACCGTAAGCGAGTGAGGCGGCCGTGGGCTCGTTGATGATGCGGAGCACTTCGAGGCCCGCGATGCGGCCGGCGTCCTTTGTGGCCTGGCGCTGCGAGTCGTTGAAGTAGGCGGGCACCGTGATGACGGCTTGTGTAATCTTCTCGCCCAGGCGCGTCTCGGCGTCGGCCTTGAGCTTCTGAAGGATCATCGCGGAAATTTCGGGCGGGGTGTATTGCTTGGTCTTGCCTTCGATCTCGACCTCGACGGCGCAATCGCCATTCGACGCCTTCACGACCTTATAGGGCATCCGTTTGATCTCCTCCTGCACTTCATCAAACTTGCGGCCCATGAAACGCTTGATGGAATAGACAGTGTTACGCGAGTTGGTGACGGCCTGGCGCTTGGCCGCCTCACCGACGAGCCGCTCGCCGCTCTTGGTGAACGCGACGACGGACGGGGTGGTGCGTTTGCCTTCCGAGTTTTCCAGAACCAACGGATCCCCGCCTTCCATCACCGCCATGCAGGAGTTCGTTGTTCCCAAGTCAATGCCGAGCACTTTTGCCATAAAATCGTTTAGTTAAAAAGTTCCGGAGTCTACCCAGCAATGGCAGTGCCGGATTGGAAAAAACGTTCGTAAGCATTGGACAACAATGCGTTGCAAATGATTCTGAGACCTTCTTGGGGAAGTCTTTGTGAGACAAGCAGGGCCACTGTGGCGCAGTTTGCTTGGGTTTTGACACAGTTGGTGGCACAGAGGCGCGAAGGCTCATTCGCGAGGTGAAGGTTCGCGGGCGAACCGCCGGGGGCAGTCGTCTTACGCCAGTCGGGTGCGGAACCGCGTGGCGGCGAGCGTGAAGACAACCAGACCCATGCCCGCCAGGATTGCGTAGTAGTGCCAGTAGTCCGCGACGGTAGCGCCGCGCAGCATGGTGGCGCGCATGAGTTCGATGAAGTAGGTCGCCGGGATGAGCGTGCTGATCCAGTAGAAGAACTCCGGCATGGTTTCGCGCGGGAAAATGAATCCGGAGAAGAACACCGAGGGCAGGATCAGCGCCATTGTCATTTGCATCGCCTGCATCTGGTTGGCGGCCTTGGTTGAAATCAGCAGGCCGAGGCTCAGCAACGTGAAGACAAACAACAGCGTGGCCAGAAACAGCGCCGGCACATCGCCGCGGATGGGAATTTGAAAGATCCAGCGCGCCACCACAAAAATGCACGTGGCCATCGTCATTGCGACGACCAGGTAAGGCGTCAGCTTGCCGAGCATGAGACCGGAACGGGACAGCGGCGCGACGAGCAGGTTTTCGAGCGTGCCCTTTTCGCGTTCCCGCACCATGGCCAGCGCGGTGGCAAACACGGTGGCGATTTGCAGCGCCAGACCCATGACTCCCGGCACGAAGAAATTCGCGCTCTTCATCGTCGGGTTGTAGAGCATCTGCGGGCGGACTTCGATGGGCTGCTCACGCCGGCCGGTTTCACCCAGCAGCGTGACCAGCGAATCTCGCATGGCAATGCCCATTGACGTTTGCAGGGCCTGCAGGGCCACGGTGGAGCTGGAGCCGTCAATCAGCACCTGCACCTGGGCGCCGCGACCGGCGCGCAATCGCCGCGTGAAGTCCGGCGGAATCTCCAGACCGACATATGCGCGGCCCTGCCGGATGGCGGCTTCGAGTTCCGTCACGTCCCGCACCTCGCCGACGATGCGGAATGTGCTCGTGTTCTTGAAGTCCTCGACCAGCTGGCGGCTTTCAACCGATCGGTCCTGGTCGAGCAGCACGGTGGCCATGTGCTTCACGTCGTTGTCCAGCGCGTAGCCGAACGCGATGATTTGCAGCAACGGCGGGAAGAACATGAAGAACAGCGTCGTTGGATCACGAAACATGGTCGTGAATTCCTTGAGCATGATGGCCGTGTAACCGCGAAACATAATCAGCTCCGGCTCTCCGCCTCCCGGGCGGTCAGGGTCACGAACACATCCTCGAGCGACGGCGCGATGGGACGGATGTCCGCGCCATGAATGCCGGCCCCGGCCAGGCGTTGGGTGATCGCGGCGTCGCTGACGTCCGCGTCGAGCAGCAGATGCATCGACTGCCCGAACACCGTGGCGCTGCGCACGCCGGGCTGCCGTCGCACGGCCTGCAAGCCGACCGTGACGTGGTCGCACGTGACATCCAGCCGGCGTGTGCCGGACGGATTCACCTCCGGCAGCTGCTTCAAATCATCGGGCTCGCCGCACACGATGAGTTTCGAGAGATAAATGTAGCCGACGTGCGAACAACGCTCGGCCTCGTCCATGTAATGCGTCGTCACGAAGAGCGTGATGCCCTGCCCGGAAAATTCGAACAACAAATCCCACAACTCGCGGCGGGCCACCGGGTCAATGCCGGCCGTGGGTTCGTCGAGAAACAACACCGAGGGCTGATGCATCAGGCAGCACGCCATGGCCAGGCGTTGCCGCCAGCCGCCCGAAAGCAGCGCCGCGCGCCGGTCAAGGTAAGGGTCGAGGTGCGTCAACGCGATGAGTTCATCCATGCGCTGTCGGAGCACGGCCCCCTTCATGCCGTAGAGCCGGCCATAAAACCGCAGGTTTTCCTTCACTGTCAGCTCATCATAGAGCGAAAACTTCTGCGACATGTAGCCAATGGTGCCCTTCAACTGTTCGGTTTCACGGGCCACGTCGTGTCCGGCGATGCGCGCCTGGCCGCCGCTCGGCGCCAGGATGCCGCAGAGCATGCGAATGACCGTGGACTTGCCCGAGCCGTTCGGCCCGAGGAACCCGAAGATCGCGCCCTTGCCGACCGAAAAACTCACGTCGTCCACCGCCGTGAAGTGGCCGAAGCGTTTCGTGAGGTTTTGGACGGAGATCATGGGGTTCGTCCAGTTACGGAGTTCGTTTTTAGGAGAGCACGAACTGTATCGACATTAATGGACTGGCGGTTCGCTCCGGGCGCATAGATTATCACAGGACGTGAGATGTCGCCGGAATCCGCTGTCCAGCCGATGAATCGGCCGCTTGAATCAAAAGCATACGCGGCGGGGCCAGATGCCAACCAGCGGCCAGGCGGACCGGACAGTTGATAATAAACTTCGTTGCTGACCGTGATTTTCCACGCCCTTTTCGGATCCGGCTTCCAGGCAAGGAATGAGTGCAAATCCACCACCGTTACGGGTGGCTTTGCGCGGGGCATGTAATAAAGGAGATCAGGAAGAAACGAAGCCGCAAGGAGTAAAGTCATCACAACAATTGTGATGATTGCCATCTTAATCAGCCTCCAAAGCTTTTTCATCATGCGTTTAGCGCCTGTTTTCAAACGTCACATCCGCCGCCATGCCGGCGCGGAGGTCGCCGTTCGCATTGTCGAGACGCACTTTGACACCGAAGACCTGTTTCACGCGCTCCTCGGTGGTTTGCACATTGCGCGGGGTGAACTCGGCGGCACGGGCGATCTGTTCCACCGTGCCATGGAAGTCGCGGCCGGGGAAGGCGTCCACCCGCACGGTGGCGGATTCACCCAGCTTGATGCGGCCCAGCCAGGGCTCGGGCACGAACACGCGCACCCAGAGATGATCCGTGAGCAACAGCGTCGCAACTTCGCGGTTCGGGGGAAGCACGTCTCCCACTTTGACACCGAGCGTTTCCAGGACGCAATTCGTTGGCGCCGTAACCGTCAATTCCGCCAGGAGCGCATCGGTTTGGGCCAGTTCCGCCCGGGCTGCCGCAAGGCGTTCGGGCCGGGTTCCGGCGAGCAGCAGGTCGTAACGCGCCTTCGCGGCCGCGACGGATCTCTCGAGCGTTTGCACGGCCGACTGTGCACGGTCGTGTTCCGTGGACGAAATGGCCTTTTGCGCGAACAATTCGTCGGCCCGTCTGGCTTCGAGGCGCGCCAGATCGAGCTGCGCGGTTTGGGCCTCCCATTCCGCCTTGCCCGCGGCGATTTCCTCCGGGCGGGGGCCGGCTTCGAGTTCCGCGAGCTGGGCGGCCTGGCGTTCGCGTTGGGCGCGCAGTTCCGGGGCCGCCAGTTCGGCCACGGTCTGGCCGGAGGTCAGCGCGTCGCCTTCTTGAGCGAGCAACCTGACCACGCGGCCGCCGGTGCGCGGTGCAATGTGGACCTCATCCACTTCGATGGTGCCGGAGATGCTCGCGGGGTTGCCGTTGGGCTGGCAGGAGGTGGCAACGCCGGCCAGTGCCAGCGCGACCAGCAACGAGAGATGCTTGGCCTTCACGTTGCGCGCAAGCTAGCAGCGCCGCGCTGCGGATTCAATGCGAAGCCGGGTGGACGGATGGACGCCAAACAAAAACACCGCGCTCCAGAAGAAGCGCGGCGCAGGGAAGACGGCCGGTTTATTCGAAGCTCGTGGTGGCGCCGGATTTTGAGGCGAGCCACTTGTTGAAGTCGTCCTGGCTTTGGACGACCAGGCGGCCGCCCGCCATGCTGGCGTGGCCGTTGCCGCAGAGCTGGGCGCAGTAGATTTGGTAGGTGCCAATCTTGGTGGGCTTGAACCACGTGGGAATGCGCATGCCGGGAATGGCGTCCTGCGTGACGCGCATGGCCACGACGCGGAACGAATGAATTACGTCCTTCGAACTGACGTAGCAGATGACCGGCTTGTTGACGGGCACGTGGATTTCATTGAGCACCTGCACATCGTCCTTGCCCTTGGGGTCGGCGGGATCGACGCCGAACACGTTGTCACTGCTGACGAACTTCATATCCTGCGCGCCGAACTGGCCGTCCATGCCGGCGTAACGGGCGTTCCAGGCGAATTGCTGGGCGACGATCTGGATGACGGTGGATTCGCTTTCCTTGGGGAACTTGCCCACGACGTCGCCCCAGAGTGGCACGGCAAAGAACAGCAACAGGGAGGCTTCCACCGCCACCACCGCCACTTCGATGTAGGTCGAGAAATGGTTGCGGACACCGAAATAGTTGGCTTTCGGCGACCGGTTCTTGTGGAAGCGGTAGAGCGTGAAGGCAAAGTAAACGAGCCAGCCAAAGAACAACGCCACCATCAGGAAGTGGATGTAAACGATGAAATTGTCCACCAGGTGGCCGCGGTCGGAGGCCACGGGCGGGAGCCCGAGAATTTTGTAAAAGATATCCATGGTCAAAACTTAGTCGCGGGAGGGAGTCTTCGGTTCCGGCTGGCTGGGTGGATGCGCCGCGCGGCGGCCGATGAAGACGAAAAATGAGGCGACGCCGCCCAGCACCACGCCCACCACCCCCAGCAGCGTCATGATGCCCCAGTTCATGCCCTGGGCCATCGAGGAATCGGACCGGCCGTAGCAGGCGGCGCAGGCAAAGGCCGAAGGCGCGCTGACCACCAGGGCCAGCAGCCAGACCGTCAAAATGGGAAGCCGTGTTTTCATAGGTAACTGACTCCTTTCATCTTTTTCAGAAAACTGCGTCCGTAGATCAGCAGCGCAACGCCGATGAACACGCCGCCGAGACCAAACCACAACTGCCAGGCCCGGGCGTCCGGCGAGAAATACGACTTCAGCGCCCAGCCGCCCATGCTCAGCGTCATGAGGCTGGCCAGGCCGATGAAGAAAATATGGAAGGCTTTCAGAGACATGATCAGTGACTCGTTTGGGCGGCTTCCGGCAGCACGTTATGGTTGCGGCTCGGCACCTCGTGGACGGACCAGATAATGAGGAACATCAAAAACACGAGAAAGAATCCGGTGAAGCCAAGCACACCGTAAATGGTGTTCCGCTCGGACAGCAGGTGCATCATGAAGCCCAGGACCAGAAACGCCTGGCAGGCGATGACGACCAGCGCGAGGGCGATGTTCCAGTGATGGTTGCCCAGCGGGGCCTGCGAGACGCCCACAACGAGCAATGCTCCGACGGCGATGCTGAGTGACACCAGCAAATACCGGCGCACGTTGAGGTCCACGGAGGCGGAGTTTTGTTCGCTCATAGTTTAGAAAAGATATAGCACCGGGAACACGAAGACCCAAACCAGATCCACAAAGTGCCAGTAAAGACCGGCGATCTCGACGCGATTGGTAAAACGGTCCGGATCGGTCTTCCACATCTTGCTGCCCGGACCCCAGAGGTAGGCAAACACCAGAATGCCGCCGATCAAGTGCAGTGCGTGCAGGCCCGTGATCGTCCAGTAAAGTCCGAGGTAGGTGTTCAGCCGGGGCGCGTAATTGCTGATGCGCTTGATGTCGGCGGTTTCCACCTTGATTTCGCCCTCGCTGGCCAGCAACTGCTTGTAGGCCGCGCTGGTGCGATCGTAAAGCACGGCGGCGTCATCCGTCTTCACCCCGTGCACCACGACTTCCTTGTCGTTCTTCTCCACCAGATGGCCGTCGATGACCTGCCCTTCCTTGGTTTCAATCCAGTAGTGGTGGAGCTTGTCCTGGTATTCAAACGACTTGATGCCGAGGAACAGAACGGCGAGCAGGATGGTGATGCCGTGGAACATTTTGAACCGGCTGAACTGGCCCATCTTGCAGGCAGCCCAGGCCATCGTAGCGCTGATGCTCGACGCGATCAGGATCAGCGTATTGCAGGTGCCGATGGGAATGTTGAGCCAGTCGCGGGGCCACAGTCCGTCCGGCGCACCCACGCGCAGCAGGATGTAGGCGGAGAACATGCCGCCAAACAGCATGACTTCCGACGCGAGAAACAGCCAGAGGCCGATCTTGGCGTTGTAAAGGCCCGTGTCCGGGCGCGGCTTCGTCGTGTAAGGGATCTGCATGTGAAATCAGGCTTTGGGCGGCTCGTTCTGCGGCGTGAAATCCGTGTCATGCCCCGGCACGCTGTATTCGTAAGGACCGCGGAAAACCTCGATCGGCTTGTTGAAGTTGCCGTGGCCCGGAGGCGTCGGCGTCTGCCACTCGAGCGTGGTCGCCTCCCACGGATTGTCGGAGGTCACCTTTTGGCCGTTCTTGATGCTGTGGAAGAAATTGATGATGAACGGAATTTGGGACAGGCCCAGCCCCACCGCCGCCCAGAGGATGACGTGATTCAAATAGCGCAATTCCGGCCGGAGCAGGTAATTGGCGCCGCCATCCGACATGCGGCGCAGCATGCCGCCCATGCCCTGCGAAAACATCGGCATGAAGATCAGGTTCATGAAAATCAGCGAACCCCAGAAATGCACACGGCCCCAGAATTCATTCATGGACCGGCCCGTCACCTTCGGGAACCAGAAATAAATGCCGGCAAACAGGGCGAAAATGGTTCCGGGTGCCACAACATAATGAAAGTGGCCGATGACGTAGTAAGTATCGTGCAGGTGAATGTCGCTGAAATTGAAGCCCAGCGGCAAACCGCTCAGACCGCCGATGGCGAACATCGGTAGAAACGCCGTCGCAAACAGCATCGGCGTGTTGAAACGGATGGAGCCGCCCCACAGCGAAAGCAGCAGGCACGTCAGGATGATCACCGACGGAATCGAAATGATCATCGTCGTGGTCTGGAAGAACGTGGCGATCTTCGTGCCCATGCCGGTGAGATACATGTGATGCGCCCAGACGATGAACGAGATGAACCCGAGCATCAGGACCGCATACACCAGCGTCTTGTAGCCCCACAACGGCTTGCGGGTGTTGTTGGCGATGATTTCCGCCACGATGCCCAGCGCCGGCAGGATGAGCACGTAAACCTCCGGATGCGCGAGGAACCAGAACAGGTGCTGCCACAACAGCGGACTGCCGCCGCCGCTGATGTTGGCGAGATGACCGCCCACGGCCAGGCCGGTGGGCAGGAAGAAGCTCGTTCCGGCCACCTTGTCCATGAGCTGCATCACGCCCGCGGCTTCAAGCGGCGGGAACGCCAGCAGCAGAAGGAAGTTGGCCACGAACTGCGCCCAGACGAAGAACGGCAGCCGCATCCACGTCATGCCCGGCGCGCGCAATTGAATGATGGTGGCGATGAGGTTCACGGAGCCGAGCAGTGACGAGCTGATCAGGAACACCATGCCAATCAGCCAGTAGGTCTGACCGTTGGTGGGCACCGCCGCCGCCAGGGGCGGATAAGACGTCCAGCCGGCCTGCGCCGCGCCGCCTGGCACGAAGAAGCTGGTGAACATCACGATGCCGCCAATGAAGTAGAACTGGTAGCTGACCATGTTCAATTTCGGATAAGCCATGTCGATGGCGCCGATTTGCAGCGGCACGAGATAGTTGCCGAAGGCGCCAACCGCCAGCGGCACGATGGCCAGGAAGACCATGATCGTCCCGTGCATCGCACCGAAGGAATTGTAAAGGTCCGGCGAAATCGCATAGCCCGTCAGATTGCCGGCCGAATCTTTCACCGCCGTGGCCACGTCGCCGAGCAAGGAGTGCAGCAACGGACCAAAAACCGGCAGGCCCTCCCCCGGATGCGCAATCTGCCAGCGCATCATCAGCATCAGGCAGAAGCCGAACAGCATGAACAGCAGCGCCGTGACGCCGTATTGAATGCCCACGACCTTGTGGTCCGTGGAAAAAATGTAGGTGCTCCAGAAACCGCCGTGCGCGTGTTCGTCGTCGTGCGCCAGCGCGTGCGTGTGAGGTGCTGCGTGGGATGGTGCCTGCATGGCTAAATGGTTTGTGGTTGCTTCGGTCTCTTCAGCGCGTGGCCCGCTCATTTCACCTTGTCCAACACCAGCAACGTGAGCAGGAGTGGCAGGTAAATGATGGAGCTTAAAAATAATTGCCTGGCGCTGCGCAGCGTCAGGCGGCGCGAAAAATGAAAGGCAAAGGCACAATAGGCGCCCCCCAGCACCAACGCACCCGCCAGATAAAACGGCCCGGCCAGTTTGAACAGAAACGGCAGCAGACTCATGGGCAGCAGCGCCAGCGTGTGGCTCACGGCTTGCGCGCCCGTCCGGGAACCGTCGGCGTCCACCGCCGGGAGCATCACAAAGCCGGCCTTGGCATATTCGTCACGATACATCCAGGCGATCGCAAAAAAGTGGGGAATCTGCCAGAACGCCAGAATGCCGAACAACGCCCAGCCGCCGCTCAGTTCACCTCGGGCCGCGGTCCAGCCCATCAACGGCGGGAGCGCGCCGGGAATGGCGCCGATGGCGGTGTTCAACCACGTAACGCGTTTGAGCGGGGTGTAAAGGAACAAATAGGTCAACAGGGTGACTGCGCCGAGGACGCTGGTGAGCGGATTAACAGCAAGCGCGAGGTAAATGACCCCGGCCACGGAACAAACCCCGCCAAAGAGCAGCACCGATTCGGGTGTCATCCGGCCCGAGGGCAGCGGACGGGACTGGGTCCGGCGCATCCGCGCGTCAAAGTCGCGTTCGAGCAGTTGATTCAGCGCCGCGGCACCGCTCGCAAGCAGCGCCGTGCCCAGGACCGCGTGCAGCATTAACAGGTAATCCGTTTCGCCCTGCGTCCCAACGTAGAAACCCACCAGCGTCGTCAGCAAAACCAACAGCGTCAGCCGCGCTTTGGTGAGGTCACACAGGACCGCCACCCAGCTCTTTTCGGCTGCTTTGGCTTCGGCAATGGACGAATACGTCGCCTTCATTTAATCAATGGACCAGTTGCGCTTGGGCTGCGGCGGACGGTCTGGCGGGTTCGCCGCAGACCGCCTCAGATGCCAAAAAAGCACGCTTACCGCAACAACGGAAATGAATGATGGAGATTAGCGCCCCACTCACCAGCGTCACGGCGCCCACCACCACGTGCAGCGTGGCCACGTCCGCCGCCTTGTTGGACCAGATGGTCCACGCGCCCAGACCGGCCTGCGTCAACACCAGCAGCAGCCAGCCCCACGCGAGCCGGCGCAAAACATGGCCGCGCGGAACCGCTTGGTTGATTTTCACCAGACAGGCCGTCACCGCGAACAGGATGGCCAGTGCCATCAGCCGGTGCGCCATCTGCAAATTGATCTGAAATGCCGTAATGGGGTTTTGAGCCAGCACTTCGACACGTTCAGCATTGTAACGCGCCACGGCTTCCGGGCTGGTGTCCGGCCACCAATGACCGTGGGCCGTCGGAAAATCGGCAATCGAAAGGCCGGCGTGTTGATGGCGCATCGTCGCGCCCATGATGAGCTGGCAAAAGACCAGGCCCGTGGTGATCACCAACATCCAGCCCATGGCCGGGCTCGCGTCGCGGAGCCGCGAACGTTCGGTGGCAGACCACCAACGGCTCGTCAGCAGCGCGATGACACCGAGCAAAACCAGGAAAATTTGCCCCAGACATCCGTGGAAAACCCCGAACCAAACCCCCAGTTTGGTGCCCGCAAACACGTGGGCATCCAGCACGACGCGTAGTCCGCCCAACAAACCCTGCAATTGGACCAGCCAGAAAGCCAGCCAGCCCAGCCGCGGCAGCGGCCGGGGCGCCGGTTCGTGGCGCACCCAAACGATTGCTGCGAGCAAAACAACCCCGCCAATGCCGGAAAGAAAGTGGCCGGCGCCCTGCCATTCGGACCCGAGCCAGAACAATCCTTGACCGGCAGCGATTTCCAATCCGCCGACAATGGCCAGCGGCAGCCGGGCGCGCCGTCCGCCCAGCCAGCGCGTCAGCGCCACCACCAACACGCCCACCGCCGATGCCCACAACCGGTGCGTGTGCTCTTGAAACACGCCGCCGGTCAACCAGGTGGAAACCGGCAGCGCAAACATGTTGTAACCGTAGCTGGTGGGCCAGTCCGGCACGGACATTCCGACGCCATGGCTCGTCACGAGACCGCCCATGGCGATCAAGCCCAAGGCACACAGCCAGACCAACAGCGCAAAGCGATGCAACGCCAGGTTGGATTTGGTTTCGGGCATTTCGTGGGCTTGGCCGGAAAACGGAAACCGCTGCGGCATACACCAGCCGCAGCGGCTCCCTTAGAAAAGGACAACTTACTTGGCTTCCAACGTGAAGTCGGCTTTACCGCCCGCATCAGTGACCTCGACTTCTTGAGTCGCGTCGCCGGCTTTGCGGTGCCAGACATGGATCTTGTATTTGCCCGGTGGCACATTCGCGATCTTGAACGCACCGTTTGCGTCGGTGACCGCGAAATACGGATGATCCACCACCGTCACGTAAGCGAACATCCACGGATGCACGTCGCACTTGAAGCGCAGGAAGTTCTCCGCCTTGGGGAACGAAAAGGTCAAATCGGCCGAGTTCGGCATCTGGGCCTGATTCAACTCCTGATTACCTTCCGTGGTCGGCGTGGTATGAACGTTGTGCAGCACCGGGTCGGAGTTTTTCACCACAATCTTTTGTCCCGTTTGAACGGCCAGGATCTGCGGGTGGTAGTTGCACGCTTTTTGGTCCAATTCGACGGACGGCGCACTTGCCCCGCTTGATTTGCCGCCGGGAACGCCTTCGATAATGACAACACAATTGGCGAGTTCGCCTTTTGCTCCCACGATGTAGTGAGCCGTCTTGGGCGTTTCGGTCACCAGCTTGCCACAGTTTGGGTCGTCCTTCAGCGGGGTGATTTCCTTTTCCGCCGGCGGGGTGCCTTTGAGGGTAACGGTTCCAGTGACATCAGCGGCGTTCAGGGCGCACGCCATGCTGACAACAGTCAATGCAGCCAACAGGTTCTTCATAGGTGGTTGAATATGCTACTTAACAAGTAACATTGCGCAGCCTAACAGTTCGCGCGCAACCCGGCAAGCCAGCCGCACGGTCACCCAACAAGTTTCGCAACGGCTAATCTTTTACATTACCGCACAATTGACGCGGTCGAGTTCCCAGCCAATGCGCGATCGCCCGAATCAGAGGGTGCCCCGCTGCGCTGCTAGGGCGAATCATTTTCAGCCGCCCTCCGGCTGCGTAACCGGCTGTTCGCATTGGCGAGCCGGCCACAAATCGGTAAGCTGCCACCTGCAACCGCGTTCATCATGATGTCAGAACCGCAGCCCCTGCCCCACCTGTCCACCGCCGTCGACGCGGCGGATGTGCGGCATTCGTGGCATCCGTTCACGCAGATGCGCGAGTATCTGGACCACCCGCGCCTCCACATCGCCCGCGCCAAGAGTTGCTGGCTGTTCGATACGGACGGCAATCGCTACTTCGACGGCACCGCCTCGCTCTGGACGAACGTTCACGGCCACGGCGATCCCGACCTCGACGCGGCGCTCCGTGCGCAGTTGGATCAAGTCGCGCACACGACGCTGCTCGGCATCAATCATCCGCAGGCCGCCGCGTTGGCAGAGGAACTCGCCACGCTTACGAACGGCAAACTCAGCCGCTGCTTCTTCAGCGACAACGGCTCCAACGCCGTCGAGATCGCGCTCAAACTTTCCTTTCAATACTGGCAGCTCACCGGCAAACCCGAGAAGCGCGGCGTCATCGGCCTGACGGGCGGCTATCACGGCGACACCTTCGGCACGATGGCTGTCGGCGACAGCGGCGGTTTTCACGAACGTTTTGCTCCGTGGTTATTTCCGGCAAAGCACATTCCGGCGCCGATTCATGTGGAATGCGCGGGCAAAGTCGTTCGCTCCGACGCCTCGCAATCTCTCGCCGCCCTAGATGCCTTGCTCGCCGCCGAAGCCGACCGCACCGCGTGCCTCATCCTGGAGCCGCGCGTGCAAGGCGCCGCCGGCATGGTGCAACAACCGCCCGGCTTCGTCGCCGCCGTCGCCGAGCGCTGCCGGCGTGCGGGTGTGCATCTGATCCTCGACGAAGTCTTCACCGGCTTCGGTCGCCTGGGCGCGCTGACTGCGTGTAGTGGGACAGGCGTCCCGCCTGTCCAGTTTGACTCACACCCTTCGGAGGCTGCACGAAAAGCGAACGCCTCGCCGGACAGGCAGGATGCCTGTCCCACTACCCCCGATTTCCTTTGCCTCGCGAAAGGTCTGAGCGCCGGTTACGTCCCGCTCGCCGCCACGCTCACCCGCGACACCATCCACGACGCATTCCTCGGTTCGTTCAGCCAGCAACGCGCCTTTTATCACGGCCACACGTTTTCCGGGAATCCGCTTGCCTGTGCCGTCGCCCGCGCCAGCCTGGCCAAGCTGCGTCCGCTGCTCGCCTCGGGTCGCGTAGCCGAAACCATCGCCACCCTCGGCGCAGAATTGGAATCCCATTTCGCCGGCCACCCGAACGTCGCCGAAGTCCGCCAGCTTGGCCTGACGGGTGCCATTGACCTTGTGCCGCGCGACCGCAACCGCCGCTGGCCCGCCGATTTGCGCGCTGGCTTCCAGGTGACGCTCGCGGCCCGGAAGCATGGGCTCGTCATCCGGCCGCTCGCCGACAGTGTGTTAATCGTGCCGCCAGTTGTTGCCACGCCGGACGAGGTGCGGCATCTTGCCCGCGCGTTGCACGCCGCGCTGGATGATGTTTTGCCCAGTCTCGAATCCGCCGCCGTTCCGCGCTGAACCAAACCACGGATGAACACCGATGAACACGGATACAAACGGAGCGCGGACTTCAGTCCGCTTCACCTCCGCCATGTCCTGAATGTTCGCCTGTTGAAGCGGACTAAAGTCCGCGCTCCCATCCGTGGTTAAATACTTTTGAATCTCATGTCCGCCTACACCCTCGACCAAGTCCGCGAAATCTATTCGCTGCCGCTGACCACGCTCATCTTCCGCGCGCAGCAGGCGCATCATCGGCACCAGGACCCTGCTGGCATCCAGCTTTGCACGCTCAAGTCCATCAAGACCGGCGCGTGCCCCGAGGATTGCGCGTATTGCCCGCAGTCTGCGCATTACAACACCGGCCTCGAAGCCGAGCAGTTGATGGAGACCGACACCATCCTGACCGACGCGCAAAAGGCCAAAGCCGGCGGCGCGACGCGCTTCTGCATGGGCGCCGCGTGGAGCCGCGTCCGCGACGGGCAACAATTCGACAGCGTGTTGAAGACCGTCTCGGGTGTCAAGGACCTCGGCCTCGAAGTCTGCTGCACGCTCGGCATGTTGACCGAACCGCAGGCGCAAAAGCTCAAAGCCGCCGGCTGCGACGTTTACAATCACAACCTCGACAGCTCGCGCGAATTCTACTCCAAGATCATCACCACGCGCACCTACGACGAACGTCTCGAGACCCTCGCGAACGTCCGCAAGGCCGGCCTCGAAGTCTGCTCCGGCGGCATCCTTGGCATGGGCGAATCCGTGGACGATCGCCTCAAGATGCTCGTCGAACTCGCGAGCATGGACCCGCAGCCCGACTCCGTGCCCATCAACGCGCTCATCGCCGTCGAAGGCACACCGTTGCAGAACCAGAAGTTCGTGGACGCGTTTGAATTCGTCCGCACCATCGCCACCGCGCGCATCCTGATGCCAAAGGCGATGGTCCGCCTCTCCGCCGGCCGCACCGGGATGAGCGATGAGATGCAGGCGCTCTGCTACCTCGCCGGCGCGAACTCGATTTTCCTCGGCGACAAACTCCTCACCACGCCGAACCCCGACAAGAACGACGACTTCGCGTTGCTCGAACGCCTCGGCCTGCACGACCTGCATCCCGACGACGCCCGCAAAATCCATCGCGGCGAGGTGGAGTTGGAATCGGTGGAAGACACCGAAGCCGCCAGTGACACCTGGGGCCGTGCGTGCCGGGAGCAGCACTGATCAACCGCGGATGCGGGAGAATCAGATGAACTCCAATTCTTCATTCCCCTGTCCGGTGTGCGGCTACTTGGTATTCAACGAACCTCCGGGAAGTTATGCTATCTGCCCCATCTGCTTTTGGGAGGATGATGAAGTCCATCTTGGTTTCCCGCTGATGAGTGGCGGAGCAAATAGCGTCAGTCTTCATGAAGCTCAGCAGCATTTTGTGCGAGTTGGCGCTTGCGAGCAGCGGTTCACGAGTCATGTTCGGCAACCTACGGCGTCTGACCAACGCGATCCAAAGTGGAGGCCATTCGACCCAACACTCGACCCACACCTGAAGTGGAACTCAGAAGCTGATAGCAAAAGGCGGCTCGAAGCCGGTCAAGGTGTGTGCCTATACTACTGGCTGTTACCAAAGAAGGCGGGCTGAGGTTTTTTGCATGGCTCATGCACTCCATCCTCATCACCGGCACGGACACGGGCATCAGTCTCATCATGCGTTCTCTGCCTGCTTTTCAAACTCCGCAGGCTGGGTTAAGGTCATTCCATGAGCACGGTTCAAGAGATTGAAAAGGCGGTGCAGAAGCTGCCGGTCGAGCAGGCCCTTGAATTGCAGGACTGGCTGGCGGATTACCTCGAAGACGCGGCGGAGTTAAATCCCGAGTTCGTCGCCAGCATCGAGCGCGGCAAGGCCGACCTTCAGGAAAAGCGCACCCGCGTCCGCCAACCCTGACGCGCCATGCGCCAGGCCACCGAGGTTTATTCACGCGAGTTTGACGCGATCTTCTTCAAACTCCCGCCGTGCATCCGGGGGTTAATCGAGTCCAAGATTCGGGAACTGGGGCAGCGCTTGGAAACCCATCCTCACCATCGCCTTCAGGGACGTTCCGAGTTCCGCTTGCGCGCAGGCGACTACCGCATCATCTACGAGTTCGACGTTCAGAAGAACGAATTGCAACTCATCACGCTCGGCCATCGGCGCGAAGTTTACCGGCATTGATCCCGCCCATGCGCTCCATCCTCATCACCGGCACTGACACGGGCATCGGCAAAACCCACGTTGCCAGCATCATTGCCCGACTGCTCGCAAAGCTGAGCCGCGTGCAGGTGGTGAAGCCGGTGGAGTCCGGTTGCGGCGAAGGTCGTCCCGCCGACGCTCCGCAAGCCGCGGGAACGTGGGCTGAGTCTTTCACCTCATTCACGCTGCCCAAACCGATGGCTCCGCTCGCCGCCGCTGCGGACGCGGGCATCGAGATTTCCCTGACGAAACTCGTCGCCGCCGTGCGCGCGTTGCCCGAGTGCGACTGGCGCGTGCTTGAAACCGCCGGCGGCATCGCCGTGCCGATTGATCCCTGCGGCTCCGACTGGGCCGACTTCGCCCGGGCGCTCAAGGTGGATTACGTCCTTTGCGTCGTGGACGACCGGCTCGGCGCCATCAATCAGGCGCGGATGGTCGCGAGTTACTGCCACGCCAAAGGCATCCTCAACGCCGGGCTTTGGCTCAACGCGGCCCACGCGCATCCTGAACCCGCCATCGCCGCTTCGAACCGCGCCGGCCTCGCGAACTGCGGTCTGCCGCTCTGGGGCGAAAGCGCCTTTGGCGACGCGAATGCGTTTCGCATCCACGCCGGTCCGTTTCTTGAAACTTGAGAGCGGCGGAACGCCCGCCCTCACCCCCGGGAGAGGGAAGAGCGATGCCGCGTGCTCCTCTTTCCGAAAGGCACCCGGCAATTCCAGCCGCCGGAATTCGAGTGAAGCGGTCGAGCGTGTCCCCCTCTCCTTGGGGAGAGGGTCGGGGTGAGGGAGGATGTTAACCCATTTCAGTCAGAACAATTCGACCGCCCCTGTCCAAGTCCGCAAAGCTTCCGATGGAGCCGCTTCGCGTCGACTGATACAGTTGCCGGACATGAGTTCACCCGAGCGCATCTCTGAGCGCGTCGCCGAAGCGCTGAACGAGCGCAAGGCCGACGGTCTGCTGCGTCAGCTCGAAGCGCGTCCGGCCCATCCGCGCTGGCTCAACCTTGCGGACAACGATTACCTCGGCCTCGCACACGATCCCACCGTGATTTCTGCCGCTGCGGCGGCCGCCGTGAAATGGGGTGCGTCCGCCAGCGCGTCACCGCTCATCACCGGTTACACCGAACTTCACGCCGCACTCGAACGTGCGCTTGCCAGTTGGCACGGTTATCAGCATGGACTCGTTTGGAATTCCGGTTTCGCGGCGAATTCCGCCGTGCTCGGCATGTTGCCCAAACGCGGTGACGTCGTGCTTGCGGACCGGTTGATCCACGCCAGCATGGTCGCCGGGATCATGCGTTCCGGCGCGCGGCTGCGGCGCTTTCCGCACAATGACCTCCACGCGTTGCAAGCAATGCTCGCCGAAGAAGCCGGTCGCGACGGCGCGGTGTTTGTCGTCACCGAAAGCATTTACTCGATGGACGGCGACTGTCCCGATCTCGCGGCATTGGCGAAATTGCGCGGGGAGCATGGATTCTTCTGGGTGCTGGACGAAGCTCACGCCACCGGCTGGTTCGGCGAAACCGGCGCCGGCGCGCTCGAAGCTCACGGCTGCCTCGGCGAACCCGACGTGCTCGTCAGCACGCTCGGCAAAGCGCTCGGCTCACAAGGCGCCTGCACGTTCTTCCGCGACGTCGCGCTCCGCGAGTGCCTGCTGAACGAGGCTTCGGAATTCGTTTACTCGACCTGCCTGGCTCCGCCCGCCGCTGGGGCCGCGCTTGCCGCACTCCAGCGTGTGCGTGAACTTGCCCCTGAACGTGAAGTGTTGCACACACTCTCCCGGTCTTGGCGGGCAGCGATGCAGGACGTTGGCGCCAAAGTTCCTGACGGTGATTCGCCCATCGTGCCGGTGCTGCTCGGCTCGGCCGAACGCGCGGTGAAAGTTCAACGCGCGTTGCTTGAACGCGGCTTTCGCGTCTCGTGCATCCGCCCGCCGACGGTGCCCGACGGCACTGCGCGCCTGCGTGTCTCGTTGCGTCGTGGCCTTACGGATGGGCAGCGCGTTGCGTTCGCTGCCGCGTTGAAGGATGCTCTGGCATGCGCGTGATATGGATTAGCGGCTGGGGCGTGGCGCCCGAATCGCTGCGGCCGCTGGCGGAGAAATATTTCACCGGCTCACAGCACACGTTCGTTGCGCCAACCGCCGAGTCGGTCCGCCAGGTCTTGAAGTGCGGCGGCCCTTCGCCGCTCTCCGAATCGCCGGTGGCAATCCCAGAGCGCCAGAGGGGTGGCGCTGTTCAGGACGCTGGCGTGGATTTGACCATCGCCTGGTCGCTTGGTGCTTGGCGTGTGCTGGAGGCGGCCTCACGTGGAATTGAGGTTCCCGGTATGGTGTTGCTACTCGCGCCTTTCGCGGCATTTCCATCTGAATCGAAATTCGGAGGCAAATGTAGCGCCACGCAGGTGAAGTTCCTTCGCCGCTGGTTGCAACGCGAACCGCTCGCCGCGCTCGCCGATTTTTATCAACGCACCGGCCTTGGCACACCGCCCACGGAATTGCCTTATGCTGAAGCCGATCTCATCGAAGGCCTTGACCGACTTGCTGAAGATGCGTCGCCGGCAATGCGCGAATTTGCCGCGCGCGGTCTACCGCGAAACTGGCAGGCATTCGTAGGCGACAATGATCCGCTGCTCGACGCTGAAGCCGTCCACCGTTCACTGCCCGGCTGCATCCGCGTGCGCGGCGTTGGACACGCGATTGCAGATTTGCTCCGGGCCAGCCAAACTTGACGGATGCGCTTCGATGTCTGCGCCCACACCTACGACGAGCACGCGGGACCGCAACGGTTCTTCGCGGAACGCGTCGCGCAATTCATCGATGCCAAGCCGAAGGAATCCATCCTCGAACTCGGCGCGGGCACGGGTGCGCTGACGAAGTGGCTGGCTGAAACTCAAAGCGATTCGACTCAACCCACCCCTAACCCCTCCCAGGAGTGGAACGCGCCGAATGGTGCGGGTCAC
>DASTWL010000083.1 GCA_035765895.1 Verrucomicrobiia bacterium
GGGATGGTCTTCATCGGTGGCAAGTCGAGCAATTCTGCAGTGATTCAACCTTCCAGTCGTGCATGAACTTCTGGCCGTTCGCGCGCTGCAGGAGTTCGTTCTGGCGCGGATCATCGCTCCACTTCCAGTTCAGGTCGGTGACCTTGTCCACCGGCCGCAGCTTCGCCGCGGGATCCCGATGACACTCGAGGCAGAACGACATGCTGAATGGTTTGGCGTGATAGACTTCGTCCATCTGGTTGATCTGTCCGTGGCATTCCACACAGGAGATGCCGCGGGTCACGTGCACGGAGTGGTTGAAGTAAACGTAGTCCGGCGTCTTGTGAATCTGGATCCACGGAATCGGCCGGCCGGTGGCGGCGCTTTCACGGACGAGCGCCAGCTTGGGGTCATCCTTCAACACCATGCTGTGGCAGTTCATGCACGTCGAACTGGCCGGGATGTTGGAGAACCACGATTTTTCCACCGCGCTATGACAGTAGCGGCAGTCCATGCCAAGCTGGGTGACATGGATGTTGTGGGAAAAGCCCACGGGTTGAATGGGCTCGTAGCCCACCCGCGTGTATTTCGGCGTGCAGTAATACCACACGCCCCCCACGACAGCGGAACCCACCAGCAGCGCCCCGCCAATGATCATTAGCGGCAAGCGGTTGGTCCACTTGGGAAAAATGGCTGACATGTATCTCGGTTCAATGAGTTTGGTCGAACGACGCTCTCCACTCACTCGCGCCGTTTGCGAAATCAAGAAGCTGTGATTCTTGGAAAAGAAGCATTCCCGTCAATAATTATTTGAATGAAACCATCTTGGTAGTATCCAAATTGATGTTCAAAATTAGCAGCGGCAAGAGCGTGAACCACGCCGCGACATCACTTTGCGTCAGCGGTTGGCTTGTCTTCCTTCGCACCCGCGTTGCGCGCCTGCTCTGCGATCTCGCCGATATCGGCGGCGGGGATCAGCACGAGCACCGACGACTTGTTCGCCATGCGCCGGCTGACGCCGATGCCAATCAATTTTCCGTCGAGGTCGAAGGTCGGCGTGCCCAAGTTCGCGGACGTCACCCGCACAAACTCACGCGGCTTTTTAAGGATCACGCTGACCTGCCCGCACAACACCGTGGGCTGGCGCCCCAGCACCTCGTCGGCCCGGCCGAGCGAAACCACCTCCTCGGCAATGGCGGCCTTCGCGGCCTGCTTCAAGTCGATGGCGCTCAATGACTGGCCCTTGAATTCCTTGCTGTCGGTTTTGATCCGGATGAACGCGAGATCCAGGTCGGCGTCCTTCATGACCACATCGGCCGGCACTTCCGTGCCATCCGGCATGATGACTTCCATTTCCTTCATCACCGACGAGGCTTCGATGCGGACCCGGCCCGAACCCGTCATGATTTCGCGTCCGGAAACTTCGCGCGCCGGATCGACGGCGCTGAGCGACGTGACCAGCATGCCGTTGGTGGAAATGACCGTGGCGAGCGCCTCAATTTTGCGTTCCTGTTCGGGAAAATTCTGCGGCTGATCCTTGCCGCCTTCCGTCGAAAAGGAAACCTTGCAGACCGCCGAAACCCACAGCACGGCGTCGTGATGTTCGTTGAAAATCTGCCGCGCCGCGACGACCGCCAGATCTTCCGCACCCGAGGCCAGGTTGACAGTGAGAACCAGCAGCGCCATCCGGGCTGCCCATTTGTGCATGTTCATGATTGAGGTTGGTTGGTATATCCGCATCCCCGCCGCGCCTACCACTTCGGCTCCAATTCGAGGAACGTCGTGTAAATGCCGCGCTTGATGAAAATTTTGACGTGCTCCGGTTTCTGTTGCGAGACGCCCTGCATGAGCCGCTTGAGGTCCGCGATGCTTTCGACCGGCTGATTTTCGACGGACAACAGCACGTCGCCCACTCCGAGGCCGGCAAGTGCGGCCCAGCCGGCGTTGCGCACGGCGCTGATTTTCACGCCCCCCTGATCCGGCTTCATCCGCTCATCCACGCGGTCGTTGAGCGACATTTCGCGCGCAGTGAACTCGAACAGCTCGTCCTTGTATTCGGCAAGATCGGACGCAGGTTTGGGTGTTTTGCCCAGGGCAATGGTCAGGTGAACCGGCTGCCCGTCGCGCTCCCCAAGCAGTTCCACTTCGCTGCCGGGGCGGTAATCGCGGATGAGATTGTCGAACAATTCGGCATCCGACGGGGTGCTGGCCGCAATCACCTGGCCGTCGAGTTTGAACCACACATCGCCGACGCGCGCGCCGGCCTTCGCTGCGGGCGAGTCGGGAATGACTTCCGTGACGCGCACACCTTTGCGGCCCTCGAGATCCAGCGCCGTGGCGATCTCGCGTGTGAGCACCTGCGTCTCCACGCCAAGCCAGCCCTTGGCCGGCCGTTGCGGCTTCTCCTGGTCCACTTCGGGACCGATCTTGGGCACGCTGACCATTTCCTCCGAGTCGCGCCGGAACGTGACAAGCACCGGTTTGGCTTCCTTGAGACTCCGGGTGAATTGCGCCGTCCATTCCGACAAATCACCGGCGCCGGTGACGGCCACACCGTCCACCTTGGTGATGATGTCGCCCGGCTGCAATTCAGGTTTCGCTTCGGAACAGGGACCGCCGGGTCGCACCGAATCCACAAGCACGCCGCGATGCTCGGTCCAGTTGTTCTCCAACGCGGAAACCCGCGTGAAGTCGCGCACGGTCAGGCCCCAATTGCGCAGCTCGCGTTCGCGCGCCTCGTTCGGCTCGCGTTCAATGGTCGTCAACGTCCAAGCCTCCGCCCGGCCGTTCCGCAAGCCCTTGACCTTGACCACCGAGCCCACCGGCATCGTGAGCATCAGCCGGTTGAAGAGCGGCAAATCCTCCGGTGCCCGCGCATCAATCACCTTTGTGCCGTTGTATTCGGTGATGAAATCGCCCGCCTGAAGGCCCGCCCGCTGCGCCGGGCTGCCGGGCAGGACCGTGGCCACCAACACCCCGGCGCCGTTCGTCATTTCCTTCAGCAACGGCTGCACTTCAACGCCAATCCAACTACGCGAGACGTGGCCGTGGGTAATCAATTCGCGCGCCACGTTGCGCGCCAGGTTGCCGGGAATCGCGCCGCCGAGGCTGCCGATGCCGACTTCGTTCACGCCGACGATTTCGCCCGCGAGATTCACGAGCGGACCGCCGGAGTTGCCGGGAAAAATAACCGCGTCGTGGCCGATCCACCGCACCAGATCGCCCACGTCTTCGCCGTCGAGCGTGAAGCTGCCGGCGCCGCCCGGCGAAATCATCTCCGTGTTGGCCACGATGCCGCGCGTCACGGATTGGGAAAGCCCCGCGGGACAGCCCATGGCGAGCACGCTGTCGCCGATTTTCAGCTTGTCCGAATCACCAAACGTGGCCACGGGCAGCGGCGCCTTCGGATCCCGGCGGGTGTTCAAATTCAGCTTCAGCACGGCCAGGTCCGTGAGCGGGTCCGTGCCCACCAGGTCCGCCTCCACTTCCTCGCGGTTCGCCAACCGGCACACGATGCGCGTGGCGCGCCCGGCCACGTGGTGATTGGTCAGGATGTAACCGTCCTTGGATATGATGGTGCCGCTGCCGGTGGCCCGAAATTTCTGCATGCGCCCCGCGGCCCCCTGCTCCATCACCACCTGGATGCGCACCAGCGCCGGATACACCTTGTCCACGGCGCGCTGGATTTCGGCGCGCGAGGAGCGGGCGGCGTTCCACGCGGCACACCCGGTGAATAAGACGGCTGGAAGGGACAAGCCAAAGGCAAGCAGGACAGCGGGAACAGCGCGGCGGTGGCTCATGAACGATGTGTGCAAATCAATGATGGAACCCGTTGTCGTGACGGGCGAAACCGGGGAAAGGACACCCGAAGCGCGCCCGCTGTTCAAGGATTGTTTTGCTGGACCGGCACCGCTCAAGTGCGGCCCGCCGTCAACACTTTTGCAAGGTAACGTCCGGTGTGACTTCGTTCGGAGCGGGCGATGACTTCCGGCGGCCCCTGCGCCACAATCTCCCCGCCGCCCGAGCCGCCTTCCGGCCCCAGATCAATCACCCAATCCGCCGTCTTGATGACGTCGAGGTTGTGCTCAATCACAATGAGCGTGTTCCCGTAAACCCGCAGCTTGAACAGCACTTCAAGCAGCTTGGAAACGTCGTGGAAATGCAGCCCCGTGGTAGGTTCGTCGAGCAGGTAGAGCGTGCGGCCGCGGGATTTGCGGCCCAGTTCGGCGGCCAGCTTGACTCGTTGTGCTTCACCGCCCGAAAGCGTCGTGGCGGCCTGGCCCAGCCGCAAGTAGCCCAGGCCCACCTCGGCCATCACCAGACAGGGCTCGTAAATGTGCGGCACGGCGCGAAAGAACGTCACTGCTTCATCGACGGTCAGGTCGAGCGTGTCGGCAATGTTGAGCCCCTTGTAGTTGATTTCGAGCGTCTCGCGGTTGTAACGCTTGCCGTTGCAGGCTTCGCACGTCACATACACCGGCGGCAAAAAGT
This sequence comes from Verrucomicrobiia bacterium, assembly GCA_035765895.1. Taxonomy (NCBI): domain Bacteria; kingdom Pseudomonadati; phylum Verrucomicrobiota; class Verrucomicrobiia; species Verrucomicrobiia bacterium. Next base: position 4,471 of record DASTWL010000083.1, read on the forward strand.
TCATTTCAATCTTGAGCACGCCGTCGCCTTCGCACTTCTCGCAGCGGCCGCCCTTGACGTTGAAGCTGAACCGTCCCGCATCGTAGCCGCGCACCTTCGCGGTGGGCAGGCGCGCGAACAAATCGCGGATGGCGTTGAACATTCCGGTGTAAGTGGCCGGATTGCTCCGCGGCGTGCGGCCGATCGGTGTCTGGTCAATCACCACGACCTTTTCAAACCCCTCCCAGCCGCGCAGCTCGCGGTGTTCACCCGGGCGTTCCTTCGAGCCGAAAAATTTGCGGAACAACGCCCGCCGCAGAATGTCGTCCACCAACGTGCTCTTGCCGGAACCGCTGACGCCGGTGATGCACGTGAACGTGCCGATGGGAATGCGGGCATCGATGTTCTTGAGATTGTTTTCGCGCGCGCCCAACACCTCAAGCCAGCCGCGCTCCGGCGAGGGTTTCACCCGCTCCCGGGGCACCGCAATCGAATCTTCACCGCGCAGATATTTTGCCGTCAGCGATTTGGGCGCCCGCAACAACTCAGCCAACGTTCCCTGCGCCACGACCTCTCCGCCATGCACACCGGCGCCCGGGCCCAGGTCGATGACGTAATCCGCCTGCCGGATGGTGTCTTCATCATGCTCAACGACGATGACGGAATTTCCCAGATCACGCAGGCCTTTGAGCACCGTCAACAACCGGTCGTTGTCGCGCTGGTGCAGCCCGATGCTGGGCTCGTCCAGAATGTAAAGGACGCCCACCAGCCCCGCGCCAATCTGCGTCGCCAGCCGGATGCGCTGGGCCTCGCCACCGCTCAACGTGCCGCTCTCGCGATTCAACGTGAGATAACCCAGCCCGACGTTTTGCAGGAAGCCCAGGCGCGCGCGGATTTCCTTGATGACCTCGCCCGCGATCTTCAGTTGAAAATCCGTGAGCTTGAGCGTGGAGAAAAACGCCGCCGCCTGATCCACGGACAAGGCACAGACGTCCGCGATGCTCAAGCCGGGAATGGCCTTCGGCTTCGCCTCCGCAGCCTCCGACTCGCCGCCCGTCAGGGTGACCGCGAGGATTTCCGGCTTCAGCCGCCGGCCATGACAGGCATCGCAAAATTGCGGCGACATGACGGCCTTGAGCCGGTTGCGCGTGAATTCGCTTTCACTCTCGAGATAGAGCCGCTCGAGGTTGGGAATGACACCCTCGAACGGCTTCTTGAGCTTGCTCGTTTTGCCGGCGCGCCAGAAGTTGAATTCAATTTCCGTCTCCCCTGAACCGTGCAGCACGATGCGCTGAAAATCCGCCGGCAGCTTGTGCCACGGCGTCTCGACGCTTTGCCCGTAATGCGCGGCCAGCCCTTTCAGCAAGGCCTTGTAGTAAACCACCATCCGCTTGCCGCCGAGCCGGCGCCACGGCTGGATGGCCCCCTCCTCCAGCGTTTTTTCCGGATCAGGAACAATCAACCCTTCATCGAAGACCATCTTCTGGCCCAGCCCATGACAGACGGGACAGGCGCCGCTCGGCGAATTGAAGGAGAAGTGCTTGGGAGTCGGCGGCTCGTAGCTCTTGCCGGTGGCCGGACTGAACATGCGATTGGAGTGCAAGGTCTCAATCCACGCATCCGGCACCGGCCCGGCGCCGTTCGCCCGCCCTTCCGGCAACTGATGCAGCGTCAGGAAAACGCCCTCACCCCACTTCAGCGCGGTCTCCACCGAATCCGCCAGCCGCACGCGAATCTTTTCGTCCATCACCAGGCGGTCCACCACCACTTCGATGGTGTGACGCCGCGCCGGGTCGAGCTTGACCCGCGTGTTCGCCGCCAGCTCGACGATTTCGCCGTCCACCCGCGCCCGCACGAATCCCTCACGGGCCATGCGTTCGATGACATCGCGGAATTCGCCCTTCTGGTTGCGCACCACCGGCGCGAGCAGCATGACCTTGGTCCGCGCCGGCAGCGCGAGGATTTTATCCACGATGTCCGTGGTGGTCTGCGCCGCGATGGGCACGCCCGTATCCGGGCAATGCGGCTGGCCCACGTGCGCGAACAGCAGGCGCAAGTAGTCGTAAATCTCTGTCGTGGTCGCGATGATGGAACGCGGGCTGGAGCCGGAGCTGCGCTGTTCAATGGCAATCGCCGGCGACAAGCCTTCGATGAAATCAACCTCCGGCTTCTGCATCTGATCAAGAAACTGCCGGGCATAGGCCGACAGGCTCTCGATGTATTTTCGCTGTCCCTCGGCAAACAACGTGTCGAAGGCGAGCGAGGACTTTCCCGACCCCGACAAACCGGTGATTACCACCAATTTGTCGCGCGGAATCGCCAGGGTCAGATTCTTGAGATTATGCTCCCGCGCCCCGCCGACACGGATGAAATCCTTGCTCATAGGCCGCAAAATTTGCCGTCAGTCAATCCGGCCAGTGTAAGGGGAAGCGGAAAGAAAGCAAAGCCGGCGCCCACCCGCTGTCGCATTTTTCTTCGGAAGCGCCGCTCAAGCCCGCGGCAAAACACCGGCCGGCAATTGCGTGGCCGCCGTTCCGATTTCCACGCCGCGCGTGAGCCAGCGTTCAGGCGGGAGGTCGTGCTGGATTTGGTGCGCCACAGCCGCGAGGAGCGCATCCCCGGCGCCCACGGTGTTTTGCGGACGCACGGGGGGCGGCACCGCCGTCGCTTCAAACGAAAACGACGCGTTGACCAGCAGCGCAGGCCTGGCTCCCCGTGAAACCAGCACCCAGCCCCGCGTCAGCCGGGACATGGCCAGTGCGGCCGTGCGCACCGTTGTGGTCCGGGCGCGCGCCTTCACGCCGGAATGACGCGCCCATTCGAGTAATTCGTGTTCGTTGGGTTTGACGAGAAACGGCCTCGCCGGCACGGCCGCCGCCAGCGCCGGACCGTCGCAGTCGAGCAATGCCGGAACGCCGTTCACTCGTGCCTCGCGCACCAGTCGGGCATAAGCGTTGACCGGCAGCCCGCGCGGCAAGCTGCCGGATAAAATCAAACAACCGGCCCGGGGCAACGCTGCGCGGACGCGCTGGCAGAGCGTATCCCACGCGCTGCGATCCAGCACCGGCCCGGGCGGGTTGAAGCGCAACTGTCCCTGTGCCGCAGTGCTGATAATGACGTTGACGCGCGTTTCCGAACCGGTCCCACCCGGCGAACGTTGGCGCAGCGCAGGGCGATTGGCAGGGCGCAGCGCGATGATTGAAGCGGTGATGCTTTCCGCCCGCAGCAAAGCGGCCAGTTGCCGGCCGGTGTCTCCGCCCAACGGCAGAATCAATCGTGGTCGCGCGCCGAGGAATTTCAGCCAGCGCGCCACGTTAACGCCTTTGCCGCCCGCCCAGCGCCGTTCGGCGAGCACAGCGTTCTTTTCCTCCCACCGGACGCGAGCCACCTGCCACTCGGCATCAATCGACGGGTTGAGCGCCAGAACAATGGGCTGCTTCACGTGCGAATGCGGGCGTTTGAAACATCCATCAGGGCGCGGTGCCCTCGATCACCCGGAAGAACTGCATCTGTCCGGTGATGGGAACACACCACGTGGTGCTGTTGTCCAGGGCGGTGATCTCCGGCGAGACGTTCGACCAGGTCGCGGGCGCCAGCGTGGGACTTCCCTGCAACAGGTAGTGCGCTCCCGGAAGCGAAGTCCACGTGACGCAGAAACTGCCCGACGAGACGTCAATGCTGGTGATGACAATCGGCAGGCCGGATTGCGGCCACTCCGTGGCCATGATGGCGTAATCGGCAGGCCCCGCGGAATTCTTGACGGCCGAGAGGAACCAATCCCCCGCCGACAGCGCGACCGGCGTTGAGTTGGTGAAGACCACGATGAGTTCGTCGTTCGTTCCCGGATTGGCGCTGAGGTAATCGTAGGTGGCGAGATCCGGCAGCGGGAATCCCTTGCGCGCCACCAGCGTGAAATCACCCGTTGCCCCGAAGGTCTCAAACTGCACGCGGGCCGCCGTCGGACTGACGCTGTAACGGAAGTAATCCGCCGTGCCGGCCGCGGCCGTGTTGCTGACGACGTAGTAAGGAACCGCGTTGGTCAGCGTGATGATGCCTTGGAAGGCGTTGGTCAATTCCGTCGCCTCGATGGTGAAGTTGACCGTGCTGGCCGTCGGATTCAGCACCCCGAGATACCAGAGGCCAGGCGAAAGCGCGACCGGCGTGCCGTTGGTAAAGACCACGATCTGCTCGTCATTGGTGCCGGGGCTGAAGCTGGCGTAGTCGTGCGTCGCCACGTTGGGAATCTGCGGCGCGCGGCTGGCGACGAGGTCCAGGTTGCCATCCATGCCGAACAAGTCAAAGGACACGGCCGACGCGTTGGAAGAAACGTCATACGAGAAATAACGGGCCAGCCCACTGGACGGCAACGTGCCGGAAACGGGCACCGCGTTGGCCAGCGGCGTGATGTCGTAGTCCACCCGGAACACGTAGTTCGCGGGCGCCGTGTTCGTGTTTTGCACGCCAATAAAGTAACGCTCGCCGGGCAGCAATGGCGGCGTGCCATTGGTCACCAGTGTCTGCGTGCCACTGGTCACCGCCCCGCCGTAGAAGAGAATGTCGGGCGGATTTGTGCCCGTGGGTGCGTCGGTCTGGTTGAACCAGACAAGCAACGGCTGATCGGCAGTCACAAGCGAATTCGTCGCCGCCGTTGCCCACGGCGGAACATCCACCACGAGGTATTGGATGCCCCCCGGCGGCACCGTGTTGGTCACGTTCACTTGCGGCTGGACGGTCACCGGCAAGGCGGTGGTGCTGGGGAAGACAAACGACAGATACCAGCTCACCAGCTCCGGCGCCGGATTGGTGGCGCCAACCCGGCTGTCCCACACCTCCAGCTTCCACGTGCCGTTGGCACTGTCACCCTTGAGTTCGGTGAGGGGCTCTTCGGGGAGATATATCCCGCCAAATTGAGTCACATTCGTCAACGTCAAGGTGTCGAACATGACGCCGTAAGTTCCCGGCGTGTCAGCCCGCAGGCTGATGGTTGTGTTCGTGCCAACGGCAACAAATGGGGCCACTGCATGCTGCCAGTTCAGGTTGGTCCAAGAGTTGACGAAGCTGGGAGCAACTGCTGTGAGAGCGGTGCCGTTAACAAGCGCAGTCGCTCGCGGCACCCCGGAAGCAATGCCGTCCGGGTTGCGTGAGTAGGCGAAGGACAGGATGTAGTTCGCTCCCGGGATCGTGGAAACATTGGTCGAAACTGTTCCCGGCGAGTTGCCGTTGATGTCCATGCAGAAGGTTCCGGAATCGGATGTCAGGCCATACGTTCCGTTCATGAGCACATCCACCGAGCCCGCATCAACGAGCCAGCCGCCGCCAAAGTAATTGCCCGCCGTCGGAATTTGATTGCCCACTCCGCCTTCGAATCCGCTTGCCCATGCCAGCATGTTCGTCGTCTGTGTGCGGAACGGGGGCAGGCCAAACTTGATGGGTGTCGTGGTCTTGTTGGTGTCCTCGGTGAACGTCAGATAGTCGATCACCGGTCCTGCACCATATGCCGTAAAGGTCCAGTCCATGATGTCATGGTTTTCATATGCTGCTCCGGTGCCCGCCGTGAAACCAACCCAGCCCTCACCGTTCAAGTCAGTGCCAGGCTTGAGCCCGGCAACGGGGACGTTGGTGAGCACGACCAGCCCATCCAGCCAAATCGACAAGGCTGAACCGTCGAAGGAGATGTGCGCCTCGTGGATGTTTCCATCGCTCATGTTGATCCCAAGGGTATTCACGTCAGCTTGCGCCAGATACTGTTGGTTGCTGACGACCCCAATGGAATTGCCGCTCAGATCCGGCCCGCCACCCGGCCAGTTCCAAAACGTGTTGAAGAACACGCTTATGTTATTATTTGTGCCGCCCATCGCCCAATCCGTCGCAGTCGGCCCGATGTTCTGTATGGAGAAGGTGAACCCATCGCCGCCGGGCTCATTGCCAAATATATTCCCATACGGCCCCGGGATCCGGAAATGGAAGGTCGTGTCGAATCCTTGGGCACACTTTTGTTTGTTGATCAGCCACGCATCCCCCGTCTGACCATCAAGCGCGGGGGTCAGCCGCAAAAAATTGTTAGTGAACTGCGCAACTCCGGTCAGGCTGAGAAGACCGCTTGCCGTTGAAAAGTCGGCGAAGACGACCGTGTTGGTGAAATTGTTCGTGACGTTTGCCCCCAAATCCGCGTTCGTCCCGCCCCGGTTTTCAAACAGCATGACGCGCTTGCCTTTTGGACTGATGAGCTGGATGGCCAGGTCTGACACGCGCGGGTGGTTTACGCGCAGCCCCACTTCCACGGAGCTGATCTCCGCGTCATTGGTCACCACCATTTGATCGTAGGTCACCGCGTCGTCCAGCAACGGCACGGGATTGGTTGAGGTGTAGACCACCGGCACCACGGCTGAAACATCGAGGTCCAGCTTGGCGGTCAGCCGCACCGTCTGGGCAATGCCGTTGGGGTTGTAAACGCCGATGTAATACCGCCCCGCCTGCAACGGCGGCAGGTCGTATCGCGAAATCGACAGGCTGCCGCCCGGCGGGTTGATCGTGGTCTTCTTGTCGTAGGCCGTGAATGTCGGGAAATCACCGCGCCGGATGTAAAGGTCCATTGGCAGCGGATTCGCCGAAATGTTGACCAGGTTGACCGTCAGGTTGGTGGCCTCGGCCGGCACATCGATAAAGTCATAACCCCAGCCATTGGGCTGAATGGTGAAGGTGTCGCCGGTATCCAACTGCTGCGGCTCGATCTTGATGATCAGGTTGTTCACCCGGCCAACCGCGGTGGGCGCATCGTCCAGTTCCGTCAAGAGCCACAGGCCCACGCCTTCCTGGCCGACAAAGTTCTGCAAATTGCCGGGGCCGTCCGTGTGTTGCGAACCCGGGGTGTCGCCCTGGTCGCTGTCATCGTAAACGAAGGTCTGACTGAAGTTGCCGTTGCCGTAGGTGTGATTGTTCAACACGGTAAAACCGTTGTTGTGGCTCAGGTTGCCCAGCAGATCGCCCATGTTTTCGTGCGTGATGGTGTTGGTGACGATGACGCGGCGCACCTTGATGGGCTCGATGGCAATGCCAAACACCAGGGCCACGCCCGGATGCTCCGGCGTGCCATCGGGAATTTCCGCCGGCGCGGGCACCCCCCGCACGATCAGATTGCCATCCTTATCACGTTCGCTGAACGGCTGGTCGCTGAACACGCTGAAGAAGGCGTATTGACCGGCCATCTGGTCCTCCGACTTGATGCCGATGTAATAGACCTGTCCGGGCGCGGAGTTCGAGTAGGTTACAATTTCTGTCCCGCCCCGCCCCACCGACCGCGTGGCCGCCGCAACGGCCGCAGCGTTGAGATTCGTCAAGCTGGGATCCTGCGAAACATACATGTCGATGTCCGCCTCCGGCCGCGAGATCTGGTCCGCAATCGTCGCGCGCACACCCATGCGCGGCGACGCGAGCGTCGGTGACAGGAACGTGATGAACGCGGCGTTGGTGAAGTTCACGTTGGTGCCGTAATTCGTGGCCACGTAGAAATGCCATTGGTTGGTCACCCCGTTGATGGCCGCGATCAATGGGGAGTTCGCCCCCACGCTCTGGTTCAGCAATGGCAGGGATGCCGAGCTGGTGTTGGTGATGGTTGTCACGTAGGGCGCCCCCGCCGTCACGATGGGCTGGTCCACCACGGTCATGGCGTCTGCCGCTTCGCTCGACATCACCAACGCATAATCCTGCACCACGTCATTCGTGTTCGCGGTGACGGCGTTGACGTTCACGCGCCGGCCCACGACCGTCACGGCGAAGTTCGTGCCACCGGGGGTGGAGAGGTAAACGTTCTCCACGTTGTTGATCACATCCCGGTTCGGCACCGAGTTGGTGTCCCACGACGACGTGAAGTCACTTTCGCCGGCGAAATTATTGCCATAGTAGACCGCCCCGGTGTCGAGATTCGTCACGACCAGATCGAGGTCATTGACCAGCTTGACGCCCGCGGCCGGATTGCCGGGCGGATCGGTCCATACCAGCGTGAAGCGCAGCCGCTTGCCCTGCGCGCTGTTGTTCAAGGTGACCAGCCGGGTTTGCGACTGCCCGGTGGCCAGCGCGTTGGTCGAACTTTGGTCAAAGAACACAAATGACGAGTCGGTCGTGGTGGCGTTCGTGTTTTGCGGCAGGCTGTTGGGCAAACTGGCGAGCCCCCAGCCCTGATAGTTGATCGTGTTGTTGACCTGCAGATTGTAGAGGCTCGACGAGGAACGGGCGCCGTTGATCAACATCGCCTTCATCAACGCCGGGCTGTTGGTCAGTCCCAAGCGTTGTTGATAAAGCTCCTGCATCAACGCGAGCATGCCTGAGATCGCGGGCGCGGCCATGCTGGTGCCGGATTCGTAGCGGTAATTCGGCCCGAGCGCGTCGTTGAGCTGCTGCAGCACCCGATAATAATCCGCCAGATGGTTCGTGTAGGTGATGACCGTCTGGATCGTGAAATGCACCGTAACATTCGTGGAGTTGCCCACCGCGTAGAAATAGCCGGAGCCCGAGACCAGCGGCGGCGCCGGCGCAATGGTGACCGTGTTCGTGCCCAGCGGCACGTCGTTCGTGCTGGGCTGGTCGTCCGTGCGCACGTAGATCGGCAGATCCACCGCCGGATTGGTGGACGAGCTGTCGGCGATGGCGGAAATCTGCAGGCCAATGCCGTCCACGGGCACGAAGAGCGAGTATTGATTCAGCGCGTTGGGCGCGAGTTGCTGATCGGCGAAGGTGTTGCGCAGATAATTGGTGATGCTGTAATACGCGTTGGTGTCCCACTGCGAGGAGCGCGTTGACACCACGAACGTCCCCGGCGCCACCACGTCCGGCTTGAAGCGCCCGAAGTCGCCCTCGACCCCGATGCCCACGTTGCCGCGGCTGGAATACGAAGCCACTTCCGTGTCCGTGTCGGTGCGCGCGGACCAGATGGCATTGGTTTGGCCGTCGATGACGACCTCGTTGGTGATGTTGCGCAACTGCTCGATCGCGCCCACGGTAATCACGTTTTTGGCCGTGCCAGGGGACACAATCGAACTCGCGCTGCCGTTGAGCCCGTTGTCGTCGCCGCCGCCGTCATTGCCCGCGGGAAAGACGAAGAGCACCGGCTGGGAACCGGAAATGCCCGGCAAGGCGTCGCGCACGGCCGCGTCATAGCTGGCGGCGGTGATGTCATAATCGTAGTCCGCGCCCTTGCCCCAGCTGTTGTTGGAGATGAGCGCATTGGTCAACGCCGCCTGCTCCTGGTTGTAAGCATCGAAGCCCAGATCGGCAATCGGCGTTTCCCCCAGCAGCATGCTGAAGAGTTTCGCCCCCGGGGCCTTGCCCCGGTAATTGGCGCCCGCCACTGAACCGGGCGGCACATTCGCAATGGTCCCCGACGCCGCCCCGCTGCCTGCAATGATGCCGGCCACGTGGGTGCCATGCCCCTCGGTGTCCTCGCCCGCAAGCGTGCTGTTCGTGATCACCCGGCCCACCAAATCCGGATGGGTGATGTCCACGCCGCTGTCCGCCATGGCCACCAGCACGTTGGTGCCCGTCAGGCCGTAGTAGTTGTCCGGCGTCAAAGTGTCGGTCGAAACGCCGAGCTTCACCCGCGCCAGATCATTGGCCAGCACGCGCGCAGCCGCCCGCTCGATGATTTGCACGCCCGGCAACTGCGCCAGCTTCACGAGGCTGCCCGGCTGCGGTTGAATCGTGACCACCGGGCCGAACGGCGACGGGCCGCGCGCCACAATCGTGGAGCCGAGGGCGCTCAAGGCCCGCTCCGTTTCCGTCTGCGCATCCGCAAACAGGACCACGTTCAAGTATTCGCCCGCCGGGAGCCGCTGCTGATTCACGGCCAGGGGGAGCAGGGAGGATTTCAACTTGAAATACGGTTCGAACGGCAACGTGGCCTGCACATCCGGCAGGGCCGCCAGCGCGGCAACCTGCGCCTCGGAACCGCGCACCAGCCACGCATTGTTCGGGATGTAGGAAACCAGCGTCACGCCTGCCGCCCGCAGGTGTTCGCGAAAAGCCGCGTTCACGGCGCCGCGCGACTGGACGATGTAGGAACCCGGATCGCCCTGGGCCCGCAAATGCGCGGGAATGCCCAGCGTCAACGGCGCGGCCGAATCGAGCCGGGCGTTCTCCAGCAGAATCGCCGTGTCGCGCCCGATCAATTCGTTCAACGGCGTGAGCGTGTTGCTCAGGCGGTAGCCGGCCGAGGTCAGCACCATCGGCGGAAGATTGGAGGTGACCAGTTGGGCGTTCGCCTGCGCCGTCTTCGCGGGCGGAGTCGTGGGATGCGGTGCCGCGGGCGTCGCGGCGGTCTGGCCGGCCCGCGACGTGGTCGGGTTCAGCCAGTGCCACGCGCACCACACGCCGAGGATGCACAGCAATCCGGCCACGAGCCATAAAATCGGTCGTTTCATCATAAACTCAGCAATCAGTATCCCCCGTCACCCCAGGTCTTCGCCGCCGGCAGGATGAGCCAGCGCAACATCGCACGTTGCACCGGCTTCGTCCGCAAACTTCCATCCCGGCCGGGCATCTCAATTATCGGGTGGCAGGATGTTAAAGCTCTCCACCACGGCCCGCGGCGCCGTGGGCGCGCCTTCGATGCGCACCACGGTCCGCGTGGCAAACTCCGCCGTCACTTGATAGTTCGTGCACAGCCGGAAAAACGGTCCGGGCGTGGTCACGAGCGAGCGGTCGGCCGGATGCAAGGCCTGACCGTAGGCGTAAATCGTGAACCGCGGTTGGTCGTTGCCGCGCAAAAGGCCCATCAGCATCTGGGGCAGCCGCTCGTAAACCGCATCGCTGATGCCATATTGCAACTGCGCATTGTGCAACTGCGCATTGCTGTTCGTGTTGAGCAGCGGCGACGACACCGTGAGTTCCGGCGCCGCCAGCACGTCGGCCAGATGTTTGAACGTGCCGTTGAACGGCTGGGCCGCGCGCGTGCGGTTGATGCCGTTCCAAATCTTCCACACCGTCGCGTTCGTGCCGCCGGCGGCATCCGCCCCCGCCGGCGGAATGACCACCGGATCCACGCGCACCACGGGCGGCGTCTGATTCAACTCCGCGTCCGTGCTGGAATTGGTCAATCCGATGACCCCGCTCAACAAGGCGGACCACGCCGCCAGCCCCGTCTGATTGACGTTCAACTGGCCGCGCGTGGCGTTCTCGTCGAGCGCGGTGGTGAACACGTCGAAAATCACCCGGTCATTCACGGGCCGGGACAGGTCCGCATCGATGCGCGACGGATTCCCGGTCCACTTCGCCCAAAGGGTGTTGGTCACGTCATTGGCCTTGAGATAAACCGTCTGCCACGGCGTGCCGCGATGCACCCGGCCCAGCCAGCCCACGGTCGGGAACTTGTTGGTCGGAAAATCCCAGTCATCCGGCCGGCGAATTCCGGGATCCTTGGCCTCGGGGGCAAAAAGCGGAATCTGCGTGGCGGAATTATTCGCGGAACTCTTCGGGTTGCCGCCCCACGGTTCGTAACGGGTGTTCAACTGTCCGATGTTGGGGATGGGCTGAATGAGGCCATTGGGCGCTTCCCGACGAATCCCGGTGCCGCGCGCCAAATCCTCCAGGTCGCCGGCCATGTAGTGGACGAACGGATCATTGGCCTGCCAGGAAATGTATTGCGACGTCTTGCGCGTGGGCGTGAACGGGGCCTGCATGACCAGGCTGGCGTTCACAGTGTTGGGAAAATAGAGCGGCGAAAGGCCCATGAACACCCGAAAGGCGTCGATGGCCTTCTGCTTGGTCTGACCCCTTGCCTGCCCCTGACCGTAGGTGTTCCAATCGGCGATGTTGATGTTGCCCGAGGAGGCCTGGAGCTGGTTAACCACGCCCTCGGGCGGATTGTTCAGGCTGTTTCCACCGATGCGATTGGTCGCCCACAAACCCTGCTCAGTCGTATCAACTCCCCCAATTCCCACTGAATTCAGAATGTTTCCGTCACCCAGTTCGCGCGTCATGTTGCGCACCCCGTCCAGGTCACTGAGTTGCACGTAATCAATCACGCGGCGCGTGGCGGTATCGAGCAGGATCACGCGAACGCGGTTGGAAACCGCGAGCCCGAACTGCGGGATCGGGAATTTCTGCGTCTGCTCAAAACCGTCCAGCACATTCACGCCATAGTTGGTGTTGGGCGTAAAAAACGGCTTCCCCGCAGAATCCGTCCGGTAAACCGCATCGGCTTGAACAAGGAAATTGGTCTGGAGCGGCACCTTGAAACTGGCACTCGTGCGCGTTGCATCTGTCAGGTCACCACTCGTGCCAGCCCACGTGTTCCGCGTCAGGTTGGTGAGCGCCGCCACGGTCAAATGCAGGGACGAAACCCCGCCGCGCAAATCCAGCGGCACGTCGTTGGTGTAGGTGAAACCCACCCTCACGTCGTTGGCGACAATGACCTGGACATCGCGGGAGTAGTTGGTGAGGTAGGGATTCCACAGCTCGAAGGCGAAGACATTGGAGATGCCCACGCTGAACTGCTGATTCGTTGCCACGGGCCGGGTCAACGTGCTCAGCCGGCGCAACTGCAGTTTCCGCGTGATTTGCGCCACCGATTGCATGGCGAATTCGTTGAAGCTCGGAAAACCCTTCTTGGCTCCGATGATCCAGGGCACACCGTAAACATTGCTGTCGGGCCGGAGACGCTGGAGGCTGGAAGGACTGGTAGGATCCGTATCATTCAAGTCGATGGGCACCTTCAGATAGTCCGTGGGCGTGTTGATGCCCGTTTCCTCGGTCCAGCCGTCAATGTAAACGTCCGTGAAACCACCATTGGCGTCCATGCGGAACCGCGGCCGGAACACGGACGGCAGGAACGGATAATCCGTCGCATTATTGTAGGTCCGGTTCGTCGAGGCGTCGTAAATGTTGGCGGCGAGCTGGAAGATGCGGTGCAGCGCGGGGGTGAACACAAACTGATTGCTGATCATCACCGGCACATTGGTGATGGTGAGGGCGGCATTGATGCCAAAAAGCTGCCGGTTGGTGGCGGCATTCGGGAATGATGCCCGCAGCAGCCGGTCCGCCGCGTTGGTGAAAAACTGCACCGCCGTCCAAGGTTGAAAATTCGTTTGCAGGTCCGGCACCGTGTTGCCGGCCTTGTCCACGTTGACGTAGTTCAGGTTCAGCTTGCCCGCCGGCTCGGGCCCGCTGTCGGTTCCCAGTTGCGACAGGAGCCGGTAGTAGGTGTAGCGGTTGTAGGAGCTGGTGCCGTAGCCTGCATTCATCAGCCGATCACTGAACGTGTTGCCCACTTGTCCCGGTGCTCTTGTCTGTGCGCGATTGAAGAGATCCTGAACTCCAAAAAAGTGATTGGGGTTTTCCGCACCCGGCCATTGTTGAGAAAGAGAGCGCCCAGTGTCGGGATCCACAGCCGGGAGAAACGTATTCGTCATCAGCGGCGAAGCGCTTCCATAGCCGTCCACTAAATCATTCTCAAAGGCAGTAACGCCATTTGGGTAAAGTTGACCAAAAGTCCGCAATCCGCCCCCGTATCGATGTGTGATGATCCCTCGCGCATCATCAAACGCCGTGCCAGTGCTCCCGACGTATGGGCTGCTCCATGCATACGTATATCCAAAGACCCCCTGTCCGGGCCAAGCATTCGTGTTCAAATCCACCAGAAAACCCGCAAGATCCATTTCCCATGTGCCAACTCCCATGTCACGGGAAAACCCATTGTTCGCCAAATTCAGCGGCTTCGCTTGATTGTGAATCCGGTTCACGTCGAGCGTCAATCCCGACGGCACGACGAAGAAGGCGACGCGGGCCGTAAAACGATTGCTCGACGAATGCGGCCGGTCGGGGTGCTCCAGCAATCCGATCCATTCCGGATCACCGACGAAGAAGTTGCTGACGACCTGCAAGCCGTTCGTCGTGGGAGCTGTGATGGGCAAACCATTGTCGTTCAAATCCGGCAGCAGCCCGTTCGTTTCAAAACGGCCATTGCGGTTCAAGTCGAGATAGTAACGGAAATCCAGCGGCAGGCCGCGATTGCGGTTGGTGGTGACAAAAACGGGCGGACGCGGGCTGTAGTAGAGATTGGCGAGATTCTGCAAATAATTGTTGCCGGTCACCGGGTTTCCATTGATGTCGTGGTCATAGTTGACGTTGGTCAGCGTGTTGAACACCGGCGCATTGGGGTTGAATCCCAGCGGATTGATCAGATTCGTGGAAACCATCAGGCCGTAGTCGAACTGGTTGGTGTTCGCGATGATCCGCGCCAGCAATTCCGCCTCGGCACGCTGCTCCGCCGCTTCCGCACTCAGCCGGGCCGTGGTCATGTCCACCGACGTGACCACCGCTCCACGCTCGCGCTGGGACAGAAACAAAAACGCGACGGCCAGGAAGGTGATGACCGAGAGCAGAATCAGGGTGACCACCAAGGCGATGCCCCGCCGGCGTAAATTCGCCGCCGAGCGCGCCGTGGCCGCAACCGGGCTATGAGAAAAAGAGAGCTTCATTGATACACGGAAGGGTCGACGTTTCGGATCGGAATGCGTTGCCGGAAGATTTGCACGTGCGCCGCCTGGTTCGTCAGGAAGTTATACTGCGCGGCGGCCGCCAAGTTGCGGGCGCGCTCGGCGGTCTTGGCCTCCAGAACGCCCAGTTCCAATTCCACATAGGCGGGCGCGGCGTTGCTGACGAAGTAATAGTTGTAGCTGAGTTCGCCCGGGATGTTGTTGTAGGCGAGGACATTGTTGACGGCCTTGGGCGGGATGTTGTAGGGCGAGATCAACCGGCCCGCGGTGTCATACGCCCGGACCCGCAGTTCCACCACGCCGTCGAGCAGGCGAGCACGGCTCCAAGGAGCGTTAAACGCATTCACGGCCAGCCGCGAAACGAGGCCCGGATTCAAGGCCGACGCATTCGTCTCGTAACGGTAAAGCGTCCCAATGTAGTTGTTCGCGGAATATTCGACCGCGTAGCCAATGCCGGTCCACATCTGGTTGTCGCGGACGGTGAACAAAATGTTCTGCTGGATGTTCGTGCGCCACTGGCTGCTGCCCGATGCGGAATCGCCCGGCAAGGCCTGCGGCAGAAAGTAGTTGTTCCAGCCGGCGTAAAAATTGGTGCTGAACGGCAGGGACGTCGGTTTGGCCTCGGCCAGCTCCCGGGCCATCAAATCCATTGCGGAGCGCCCCCCCTCCAGCACGTCCACCTGGGTGATGCCGGTGCGGAAGGCACGCTGCGTCTGGCCGAACATGGCCAGCAAACCGAGCACGATCACCGACATCAACGTGACGGCCACCAGCACTTCGACGAGCGAAAAGGCCTGCCGGCACGCTCGCATGCGAACCGCGAACCGGAACGACTTTGAACTGAACGCGGCGGCCCTCATTTGGCAACAAAGCTCCTTGGTTGCAGGTAATAAAATCCCGAAACATTGCTGACCGTCCCGGCCAGTTGTGTGCGGAACGACAGGTGGCTGAGTCCGACCGCCGGGTCATTCTGCTTCGGATCGTATGGCTTCTGCAGCGGCCACCGATAGTAAAGGCGCACATCCGTCAAATTCTGCTCCAGCACGCGGTCGATGGCATTGGTCTGGATGAACGCCAGGTCCGCGGCCCCATGTGGAATCATTTCCACGGCCATCCGGTAACCGAACGCCAGATCACGCACATCCGGATTGCTCTGCGGCGCCTTTTCCGTGGCGCTGCCGTTGATTGCCCGGACAAAGGCGACCACGTGGTTGCTGGTAAAACCGCTGGTCGCCGAGCGCGGATCATCACGGATGATTTGCGGCGTGGAAAGCAGACCCACGATCATGGCGCCGTTGGTAATGGCGAGCGTCGTCTGCGGCCCGATCACCACCTCGCCAACGGTGTCCGGAAACGGCCTCGTCGGAGCGGTGAGCGGATTCGCATCGGCGTAATGAAAATGCTCGATCCGGATCCGGTCGACATAGTTGGTCAGATCGTCGTAAGCCGCGCTGGCACTGGGTCCGGTGCCGCCCGCGCGGATCGCATCCAGCCAGACGCTGGTGTCCTGGTTCAAGATCGTGTCTTCCCGGTTGTCCTTCTGCACATTCAAACCCGCCGGGAGGACGCCGATGATGGCCACGAGCGCAAAGCCCACGATGGCCAGGCACAACGCGATTTCGACCATGGTAAAGGCCGACATCGCTCGCGCGGTTGATTGAGTCCGTGTCTTCATCGCTCAAGGTCCCGTAATCTGCTGGTGTTCCACGTGCGCCCGGCCCGTCAGGCCATCCACCACCAGCAGGGTCAGGGCGTTGGTGCTGTTGCCGGGCGGGATTTCGGCGAACTGCGGCGGGGCCTTGTAGGGTTTCTTGTTCACGTCCAGCGGCTCCACCACCCGGCCGCGCGCGAGCGGAATCACTTCATTCTCCAGCACCGTTCCGTCCCCGGACACCAGCTGGCCCAGGTGATTGAAGGCCACGTAGGGCAGCCACACATAACCGTTCGGCCCGGGCGTGGCGTCAACCGTGGGAAACGGAATGTTGTTGGTGTAAGCGAAGCCGCGCGCGGAGTAAGTGGCCAACGGCGTCTGGGGCGGCGGCGGATTGAGGATTTGCGTCACCAATCCCGGAACGAACTTGAAGAGCGGAATGAACACGTTGTCCGGGAGCGTATGCCATTCCGTCAGGTAACGCGGATGATTCTGCCCCGGCTGATCACCCACGTCGCGGAGGCTGATGAAGGTGTAACCGATCAACTGCTTGTCCAACAGCCGGTCGGCCGCCGCCCGGTCCGTCGGCGTGAGCGCGTTGTAGGCCGTCTGGTTGGGCGCGTAGCCGCCATCATCCCAAAAATTCAGCGGCACAAACACCATGTAAACCGTGGTGCGCCGGCTGATGGCGAACTGCCGCGCCCGGGCCAGTTCGTCCTGCATCTGCCGGGTGGCGGCCGCGATGGCGTCAGCCTGCTTGAGGTTTTTCAACGCGGGCACGGCCAGCGCCGCCACAATGCCGAGGATGGCGATCACCACCAGCAGTTCAATCAGCGTGAATGCCGATTGCCGCCGGAACGCGTTGAGAGGTTTCCAGGTCATTGCTTCCAGGAACAAATGTTGTCCTTGTTGACGTCTTTGTTGGCAGGCAAACCCGCGTTGTATTTTTTGTCCGGCCCCGCCGACCAGACCATCATCTTGCCGTTGTAAACAAAGTCGTTGTTGCCGCTGCCGCCCAGGCTCGTCAAACCATCAAGTCCCGCCGAACCATTTCGCGAGACGCTGGACCGCGAATAGACCGCATCGCTGCACTTCTCGTCGCCGTTCAAGTCCAGCGAGATCACATAGGGATTGCCCCACGGATCGCAATACACACCGTCCAGGCCCACCCCGCCGTGTGACGAATCACTGACCTCCTTGGCCGACAACATCGCAATCCGCTTGGGGTTTTTGACGTGATCCTTGTTCACAGTTGGCGTGCCATTGGCGTAGGACTCCTTGTCCATCAGAATGGCGACCACCTCGTTGTTGGTGGGGTAACCTGTCCCCAATAACGGCCCGCCGTAGGTGATGTCGTTGGCGCCCGCACTGTTCAAAATCACCGCCGACACGGGCATGCGGCTGTAATCCGTATCATACTGGTTGATCGCCTGAACAATGCCGGCAATTTCCGTCTTGGCACGATTGATCAGCGCCTTTTCCTTCACCTTCGCAATCGCGGGCAAAAGCATGGCGGCGAGGATGCCGATGATGGCAATGACCACGAGCAGTTCGATCAGCGTAAAGCCGCAGCGGGGCTGGTTTCGACGGTTGACTTTTGAGTTCATAGAATGATCCGGTTGAGTTTTGAAAACGCACGCAGGCCGCCCTTGAAACGGCGGGCCGCCCCAGCACCGACCGAACGGCATTTCCGGCGGGGATGGGCGTGCACCGGCAGGCTCCACGCGCTCTCGTGCCATTGCACCACGAGGCGTCGCAGTTGGAGGGTTGCCGGGTTCACGCGCATACGCTTGAGTCAGTGAACGATTTCCTCCGCCTTGCTCCAGTTGCTGATGCGGTTGGTCTTGCCACCGATCAACACATCGACCCAGAGATCGAAGGAATTCACGTTATTGGTGGGCTGGCTTGAGTTGTAACGGAATGGATTGATGCCCCCCAACGCAAAGGGTCCATCCACGTTCACCCCCAGAAAACGCAGCCTGTTTCCGCCCAGGGTAATCTCACCGTATTGACCGGGTTTGAGATCACGAATGAACGACTGCGCCGTGCTGCCGTCGTCCGCGCTCCCGGAGCTGGTGTTGACGATGCCCTGGGTCAAGAAGTAAGCGTTCAGCTCCGCCGGCGTGGCGTTCGCCGCTCCGTCCAGCGTCCGAAACAACGTGCCGTTGTTGGTGAGAACGCACCCCACCAGCTCAAAGTAAAGCTGGTTGGTCGCCGGATTGTTGGTGTTGCCGTTGCTGGGCGGATAGTAACCCTGCTTGGCCTTGTAGGCTTCGATGGCGTTGGCCACCTTGGCCAGTTCCGTGGCCACCTTTTTTTTCGCGGCGTTGCGTTGGATGGCAACGCCCGCGGGCAAGAGCAACCCCGCCAAAATGGCGATGATGGCAATCACCACCAGCAGTTCAATGAGCGTGAAGGCGGACGCGGACCAGAGTTGTTTTCGGCGAGTGTTCATGTTCTGAGATTCAACGTTCACGCAGTTCGTCCTCCATGCGCTCGCTGAGCCACTGCTTGATCATGCTTTGGTAGTTCAAGTAGCGGGAGCGTGCCAGACGCTTGATGCGTGCCAGCATTCGGGGATCCATGCGCAAGGTGATGGTCACCGATTCGGACGCTTCGCTGGCCGACGCCACGGCAGCCTCCATCAGCCGCAAATCCGGACGGTTTTCCGCCCAGAATTCGGCTTCGGCTTCTTCGCTGTCGAAGATGGGGACCTCCTCCCAGCTGGAGAACGCCTGCATAAGTTGTTGTGGATACTCTCAAAGCATCTGCCAATGCGTCAACGCGAGACCCTGTCAGGCCAGCGTTTGATCCATTTTTCGTTGATAAAAAAATCGCTCCTCGGGTTCGAACCCCCGGGCGAGAATCACGCGCACCTGCCGACCATTCGTGCGATAAACGCTAAAAACGCCATAACCCGCCGCTGACATGCCCAAGTTGAAATAGCGGGACTGGGCGGCAAACCGGGAACTGTCCGGCAACAAACGGACCGCAAAAGGATCCTCGAAGGATTCCTCTATGTCCTTCTGCGTCAGCGGGCTGTTCAGCTCGAACGGCGGGTTGTTCCAGTCAAAGTCCATTTCTGCTGCGCGTAAATCAATCAGCCATGCAATGTGAATACAATGTATTTACGCCCGCGCAGAGTTTTGGTCAACGGGTATTTCGTCAGGCTGGTGAAAAAAAGCGCCGTTGCCTCACTTGGAAGCAACGGTGCGACGTAATTGGCTGGAGTGGCTCAGTCTCCCGAATCGCCACTCCCGCCCAGATTGTTCATCAGGTCGATCAGAGGCAGGAACATCGCAATCACGATGCTGCCGACGATGACGGCGAGGAAAATGATCATGATGGGCTCCAGCAATGACGTCATGGCCGCCACGGCGTTGTCCACCTCATCGTCGAAGTTGTCGGCGATTTTCATCATCATTTCGGGCAGGGCGCCGGTTTGCTCACCCACGTCCACCATGGAAACCACCATGGGCGGAAAAACACCGGACGCCTCCAAGGGCGCCGTAATCGTTTCGCCTTCCTTGACGCTTTCATGCACGGCGCCGACGGCGTTGGCGAGAATGACGTTGCCGGAGGTTTCCTTGACGATGGTCAGCGCCTGCAAAATCGGCACGCCGGAACTGACGAGCGTGCCCAGGGTGCGGGTAAAGCGCGAGATGGCCACCTTGCTGATCACCGGGCCTACGACCGGCATCTTGAGCTTGAACTTGTCCCAGACCCGCCGGCCGAACTTGGTTCGGATGAAGAGCATGAAGCCGATAAAGACCGCGGCCACGCCGATGGCGGTGTAAACAAAATGCGTCCGGATGGTGTCGCTGACGTTCAATACGAAGGTCGTGAAGGCCGGCAAGGGACGGCCTTCGCCAAGCCCCGCGAACACTTCCTTGAACTTGGGAATGACGACCACGGTCAGCACGGCGAGAATGGCCACGGCCACCACGAGCACGGCCACGGGATAAAACATGGCCGCAATCACCTTGCCCTTGATCTTCTGCGCCTTTTCCTGAAATTCCGCGAGGCGGTTCAACACCACTTCCAGCACGCCGCCCAGCTCGCCGGCCTTGACCATGTTCACGTAAAGGCGGTTGAAAATCTTGGGATGCTGCGCCAGCGCCTCGGAGAAAGTGCTGCCGCCTTCCACGGAGAGGGCAAGCTCCCCGACCGTGCGCCGCAGCGTGGGATTGCGCTCCTGTTTTTCCAGCACGCGCAGCCCGCGCAGCAAGGGCAAACCGGCATCCACCAGTGTGGCCAGCTGGCGGGTGAACGTCGTCAGAACCTTGGATTTGACGCCGCTGGTGCCAGGGATCTTCAGGTTGAAGTTGATCTGCCCCTTTTTCTTCGCCCCGGGCTTGGCGGCCACCTTGGCCTTGCCCTTCTTGTCGCCCTTCTCCTTGGGCTTGTCCACCTCCACGATCTTGGTGGGGAACAAGTTCATGTCCCGCACGCGGGCGATGGCTTCGTTCTGGGAAGCGACCTCGAGGACGCCCTTCTGCTCCTTCCCCTTTTGGTCCATCGCGATGTAACTGAACTTGGGCATGGCAGGATTGAGTTAAGTGTATTTGACGACTTCCTCGATACTCGTATCACCCTCGAAGATGCTGCGCAAGCCGTCCTCCCGCAGCGTCACCATTCCGAGTTCGACGGCCTTTTGTCGCACCACCACGGTGGGGGCGCGCTCATTGATGAGGGAGCGGACCGCGTCGCTGATGACCAGCAACTCATAAATGCCTTTGCGCCCCTTATATCCGGTGTCATTGCAATTCGAACAGCCGCGGCCGTAGTAGAAAAGCTTGTCGCCCAGGTCATGGGGCGAAAGATTTAACATGGCCAGCTGGGCCTCAGTGGGCTCGAACGGCGTCTTGCAATTGGCGCAGACGCGGCGCACCAGCCGCTGGGCGAGCACCGCCACCAGGGTGGAGGAAATCAGGAACGGCTCCACCCCCATGTCAATCAGACGGGTCACCGCACCGGGCGCGTCGTTGGTGTGCAGGGTGCTGAGCACCAAGTGACCGGTAAGCGAAGCCTGGATGGCGATTTGGGCCGTTTCCACGTCGCGCATTTCCCCGACCATGATGATATCCGGATCCTGACGCAGGAATGAGCGCAACGCCTTGCTGAACGTCATGCCGACCGCTTCATTCACGGCGACCTGCATGACGCCTTCCAAATCAAATTCAACCGGGTCCTCGGCCGTGAGCAGTTTGGTGTCGATCACGTTCACCCGCCGCAGGCAGGAATACAGCGTGGTCGTTTTGCCGGAGCCCGTTGGCCCGGTCACCACGAAAATCCCATTGGGACGCGCAATCGCGTCCACCACGTAATCGTGGACTTCCTTCGGAAACCCGAGGCTGTCGATGTCCAGATTGACGGCGGAGCGGTCCAGAATACGCAACACCACCGATTCACCGAACTGCGTCGGCAGCGTGGACACGCGCAGGTCGATGTTTTTGCTGCCCATCTGCATGCTGATGCGTCCGTCCTGCGGCAGGCGGCGCTCGGAGATGTTCAGGTTGGCCATGACCTTGATGCGCGAAATCACGGGCAGCGCCAGATGCTTCGGCGGCGGGGACATTTCATACAGCGCGCCGTCCACGCGGTAGCGGATGCGGAATTCGTGCTCGAAGGGCTCAAAGTGAACGTCGCTGGCGCGATCCTTCGCCGCCTGGAAGAGAACCATGTTCACGAACTTCACAATCGGCGCCGCGTCCGCCAGCTGGGCCACGATGGCGTCGTCATCCTGCGCCTCGACCTGCTTCACCTCCATGGCGATTTCTTCGTCGGCCCCAATCTCCTTCAGGAGGTCGGCAAAGCTGCCGCCGGTGTCCTCGCCGTAATACTTGTCGATGGCCTTCTTGATTTCTTCCGGATCGGCCACCACCAGCTGCACATCGCGCTTCATGACGAAGCCGATTTCGTCGATGCGGGTCGGGTTCAACGGATCGAGCGCCGCGACCTTGACTGTGTGACCGTCGAATTCCACCGGAATGCACTCGAGCGCGCGGGCCTGCGCCGCCGGCAGCAACGCGATCACCTCCGGGGGAATGTCCTTGTTCCGCAGGGAAACCACCTCGGCCGCCACGTGATTGGCCATGGCCTGCAAAATGGAATCGCCGTCCATGATCCCGAAATTCTGCAGGATCTGGAAGACCGGCTCGCCGCTCCGCTTGTGCTCGGAGGAGACCTCCTCGTATTGCAGGTCGTCAATGAGACCCTGCTCGCGGACCAGCTCCAGCAGCGGGTTCAGGATTTCGGCCATAGCGCGTTACACCTTGCCTTTCATGAGATCGTCCTTGTCCACCCCCACGGCCTGGGCCAGCTCGAGTTCCTGGAGTTTGGCCTGGACGGAAACCGGGTCCTGCGCCTTGGTGATGACTTCCTCGCGGGCAATCATGCCTTGGAGATACTTTTCAATCAGGAACGAGTCGAGGGTCACCATGCCGAATTTGGCGCCGGTCTGGATGTCGGACTGGATACGGAACGTCTTGTTGTCGCGGATAAGCGCGGCAATGGACGGCGTGTTGATCATGATCTCAAACACCGCAACGCGGCCCGGCTTGTCGATGCGCGGAATCAGCAACTGCGAAACGACCGCCTGGAGCACGGTGGAAAGCTGGATACGAATCATTTCCTGCTGGTTGGTCGGGAAGGCGTTGGTGAGACGGTCAATCGTCTTGGCCGCGCCGGTCGTGTGCAGGGTGCCGAACACCAAGTGACCGGTTTCCGCCGCCGTGATGGCGGCCTCAATGGTTTCCAGGTCGCGCATTTCACCGACCAGAATGCAGTCGGGGTCCTGACGCAACGCACGGCGCAGCGCCTCGGCAAAGTTGGGCACGTCCACACCAATCTCGCGCTGTGTCACCAGCGCGCGCTTGTGCTTGTGGTAATACTCGATCGGATCCTCAATCGTGATGAGATGCACCTCGTCACGCTCCTCGTTGATGATGTTCAGGAGCGAGGCCAGCGTGGTGGATTTGCCGGAACCGGTCGGCCCCGTGACAAGAACCAGGCCGCGCGGCTTGTAGAGCAGTTCCTTGACGGAGGGCGGCACGCCAATCTGCTCCATGGTGAGCAGCTTGTTGGGAATCTGGCGGAGCACCATGGCGAAGTTGCCCTTTTCCTTGAAGACGCTGACACGGAACCGTGCCGCATCGGCAAAGGCAAAGCCGAAGTCGGCGCCACCGCGCTCCCGCACGTGCTGAATGTGGTCGTCCGAGGTGATGGAACGCATCAATTCCTCGGTGTCTTCCGGTGTGCAGGCCGGGCCTTCCACACGGTGCAAAATGCCGTGCACGCGAATGGTCGGCGCGGTGCCCACGCGGATGTGAAGGTCGGAGGCGCCTTCCGACACCACCAACTGCAACAAATCAGACATCGAATATGACATGGTAAATCAATCCTTGAAATGCCGGGTCAGGCCCGGCGGGTGAAAACGTTCGACTGCGGCGTTGTGCATCGCCCACCTCCTAATCCACATCGCCGACGGTCGCCCGGATGACTTCCTCCGGCGTCGTCAACCCTGCCAGCACCTTGCGAATGCCGTCTTCGCGGAGCGTGCGCATGCCCATTTCGCGGGCGCGCGACCGCAGCACCGAGGATGGCACCTTGTCGTAAATGAGTTTGCGGACGTCGTCATCGATGACGAACACCTCGAAAATGCCCATGCGCCCGCGGTGCCCGGTGTTCGAGCAATCGCCGCATCCCTTGCCGTGCATGAAATTGGCGCCTTGCAGCGCCTCGCCCTGCAAGCCGAGCTGCTTCAACTCGTGATCGGTCGGGGAATACGGCGCGGCGCAGCGTTTGCAGACTTTGCGCACCAGGCGTTGCGCCATCATGGCCCGGGTGGAGGACGCCACCAAGAACGGCTTCACCCCGATGTCGATCAAACGGGTTACGGCGCTGGGGGCGTCGTTCGTGTGCAGCGTCGAGAACACCATGTGACCAGTCAGCGATGCGTTGATGGCGATGGTGGCGGTTTCCATGTCGCGAATTTCACCAATCATGATGATGTTCGGCGCCTGGCGCAAAATGGACCTCAGCGCGGCGGAAAATGTGAGGCCAACCGTTTCGTTCACCTGCACCTGGTTGATG
>DASTWL010000084.1 GCA_035765895.1 Verrucomicrobiia bacterium
AGCGAGCGCCCCATCCGCCCGGTTGCCACTCTGCCCGGCCGCTGGTAAATTCGCCGCATGAAACAAATGGCCTACGTCGTTTACCGCGAGGACGAGTTCTTCGTCAGCCAGTGCCTCAATGTGGACGTCTCCAGCTTCGGAGCCACACGGGAGGAAGCCGTGGCCAATCTCAAGGAGGCCGTCGAACTCTACTTCGAGGGCGAATCCGAATCCGCCTACACGCCCGTCACCGACCTCAACGTCGGCCAGGAGCTGGTGAATGCCTAGACGGCTGGGCTCCACGGACGTCATCCGCGTGCGCAACAGCACGGCTTCGCCTTCGTCTCCCAGAAAGGCAGCCATGCCAAATACCGCAACGCGTCCGGGCGCATCACCATCGTTCCGCACCCAAAGAAAGAACTGCCCATCGGCACCACCCGTTCCCTCATCCGGCAATCTGGCCTCACGCCGAAGGACTTTGGGTTTTGATCTCGCACCGCTCCTCCGTTCCGCGTTCCGAATTCCGCACTCCGCGTTCTGGGAACACGTCAGGCATGGGAGCAGTTTAACCGCGAAACACACAAACCACACAAAAACTGAAGCTCCCCTCCCGGGAGGGGTCAGGGGTGGGTTGGTCGCCCCCTCAACCCCCAACCCTCAACCCTGCCCCAACCACGGATGTACACTGATGAACACAGATTCACCGGGCTTTCTTATTCCGGCGAGTCTCGGCAGCCTTGTATGCCGCCTGATAACGAGCCGCCCTCCGATCGCTTTCCTTCTGCCGCTTGCGCCGGCCTTCGGGGCTGTTCTCCCAAATCAATTTTTGCGACAGCCGTTTGACGCGCCGCTGTAGATCGCGGCGATGAAGCATTTCCTTCAAACCGCTCCGAATCTGCTTGGCTCTCGGATCATCTGCACCGCCATAGACCATTCCGCCAGCAAGGCTCGTCCAAGCTTTTTCGCGTTTGCTCTTCGCCTTGCGCCACTCCGCAATGCGCTCATCCACGTTCTTCTCTACAATCTCCCGGATTTCCGCATCGCTCTTGTCCGCCCATTCCAGCCAGACGCCGGGAAACGTGCGGATCGCTTCCCAGACGTGAGCCGGTATCCTGACCATGACCGAGCCAGGCGAAACTTCAAACTTCGGGCTGCCCTCGACTTCCAGATAGACGCCGTCCTCGTCGAAACACTCGTTGTAGAGATGGAAGTCGCCGCCGTGGGCGATTGAGCACTTCGTTGACATGTCGCCAGTGTGGCCTACCGCAGCTTGATTTGAAAGGTGAACAGCTGGTCGAGAAATTCCGAACGAACCAGCCGCCACGGATAACCATGATTGCGAATCTTTCCGTCCGGCTTCTCTGACATGGTGAATTCGAAGACGATGTTCCGGTCGGCGACCAGATTCACGAACCGGTCAATACTGGGCCGGTCGCAATAGACGAGTTCCTCGTAAGCAAACTGGCTCCTGGTTTTCGTGGTTCGCACCCGCGCCTTCACAAAAGCGGCGCGCGAGTGCTTTTCAGCCAGCCTCTTTGCCAGTTGCGGGAACGTCCAATAGCCCAGCGCCTCGGTGCTCTTGCGGAGGTCAATCTTCTCGTTTGTCCGGAGGATTTCGAGCAGCAGTCCGATATTGTTCGGCGTGACGGTGACTTGGGAGTAGCACGCGAAAAGACCGTCGTCGCCGGGCTTGCCAAGAATGCGGATGAGTTCCTTGGCCGGCGCGTCCACCAGCCAGTTCGGCCCGGCCTGAAACAGATTCAGTTTCGAGCTGGTGGAATGTTCGCCCTCCTTCGTTCCCTTGCACTTGATCTCGATGCCTTTGAAATCCGCCTGCTGGTCGTTGTTCTCCTTGATGCCGAGCAAAGTTTCAAACGTGTAACCGATTCCAGTGTCGCCCGTGCGCAGCGAATCAATCCAGCCGCGCTCCTTGATGGCGTCAAACTTCTCCAGCAGTTCCGCCAGCGCGGCGACTTGCTATCACCTGCGCTCGTGCCTTAAATGAATGATGCGATACAAAGTCGAGATGAAATATATCTACGGGTGGGACGACGCCGGATGGACGGATGAAACCGACGAGGAGAGCAAGCTCACGCGATTTGAAACCCTGCAAGAAGCGCAGGCAGAGTTGGACGACCACTTCGCCAAGGTGAAAGCTGCTGTCGCCTCCGGCGGCATGGACATCGAAGAAAACCCTGCGGATTACAGAATCGTTGCTGTCAGCCCGTAGTATTAGCTGACAATCGAAGCTACTTCTTGCAGGCTTCCCGCATGGCGAAAGCACCGTCAGTAAAGTGGACGCGCGAGCATCGGCTCATTGCCCTGAATCTTTACTGCAAGCTTCCGTTCGGGAAACTCCACAAGGGAAACCCCATCATCAAGGAAGTGGCGGCGAAAATGGGCCGCACCGCAAGCAGTCTAGCAATCAAGCTGTGCAACTTCGCGTCGCTCGATCCCGTGCTTCAGGTGCGCGGAATTGTTGGAATGACCGGGGCGGCCAACGACGACCGGGTTCTTTGGACGGAATTTCAGGAAAACTTGGCAGGCCTTGGCGCAGAGAGCGAAGAGTTGCTCCATGACCTGTTCACGAAAGACGAAACGAAGGAAGTGGATTTCCTGTCGCGCGACAATGTTCGCCTCGTCGCACCAAGTGGGCCAACGGAAATGCAGGCGACGGTCAAAGTCCGGCGCGGCCAGCAGTTCTTTCGGCAAGCGGTGCTGACCGCATATGACGTGCGTTGCTGCATCAGCGGCATCAATGTCCCTCGTTTGCTGGTGGCAAGTCACATCAAGCCGTGGGGCAGATTTCCCGCCGACCGGCTCAATCCGCGCAACGGACTTTGTCTCTCGACACTCCATGACGCAGCTTTCGACGCCGGACTCATCACGCTGGATGACAAATTGGGCGTGGTCCTCAGCAAACGGCTAAAGAGGTTCTTCCCACAACCAGCGCTTGAACAAAACTTCGTCCCGTTCGAGGGGCAACCAATCCGACTCCCAGAGAAACTGGCGGAGCCGGGCAGCGAATTTTTACGCTACCATCGCGACGAAGTGTTTCAGGCATAACCCGCAAGCGGGCTACGTTCTGGCCGAAGGTTGTAAGAGTCTTATCCCTGACAGGCATGGCGCGTATCATGCGCCGGAGGATGCCTTTCAGTCTGTGGACTATCGGCTACAAAGTTGGTTGAGGGCGAAGGGTTGAGGGCAGCCGCGGCGGAACCGCCACACCCCGCCGATTATCCGTGTCTATCTGCGTCCATCTGTGTTCGAGTTGACAAAACCCGCATAAACATTGGGTTTCTTGCGCCGTTGGACGGCCACTGTCAGTGGCACTGCCAGCCACGCGGCGGTGTGATTCACACTCCGGCACCAGCCCGCTGAAACTTGCCCACGACGCGCTAACGCGTCGCGCGGAACTGTTGCATGATGCAGCCCCATGCCACATGAAAAACAAATACACCCTGTTCCGGCGCGGTGAGGTGTTCCACCTCCAAGACAGCGCGACCGGCAAGCAGACGAGCCTGCGCACCAAGGACGAGACCGAGGCCCGCAGTCTCTTGAACGCGCGCAACGAAGCGCAGCGCCAGCCGGTGCTCAATCTGCATCTGGCCCGCGCTTATTGGATCTATGCGCGAGACAAACGCCGGGCTGAAGCCGGCGAATGGCGGGTGCCGGAAGCCCGGCTTCACTTCCTGGATTTGCTGGGCGGCTGGCCGGGAGGGTTTCTGGCCCAGCGCCGTTTGCGTCACAAATGTTCCAAAGGCAGCTATCAGTTTATGTTTTGGCTGATCGTGCTCGCCTGGCAGTTCGCCGCGTGTGATTCGCTCCAGAGCTGGCAGTTTTTGAAGGCAACCGAAAACTGGATTGAACGCACGCGGGCGGTCGAGCAGCGAAGATGAACCTGATACAATCCCGAATCGTCGGCAGACTGCAACTTTCACCGCCGCTGCGCTCGATTCGCTGAAAGTCGCAGACTGCCGACGGGACTTCAGTGAGTCTGACCTCTGACCGTCCACTCGCCGAATCGCTCCCGGCCAGAAGTCAGATGGACGCGCCCACGCGGCCCCTCACGCAGCCGGTGACAGACTGCCCTATCTGGCCCGGACCTGGTCGGCTCCGGTTACGATGCTCAGGTGGCAGAATATTCGCCCTCCCGCCAGCCTCAACGGGGCATTAGCCTGCAACACCGCGAAATTGCGTTCACCCAATCCCGTTGAGATGTCCCACGGTCAATTCAACGTCCTCAGAGTTTTCACAAGTCCACCTTGCGCAGCCGCAGCGCGTTGACGATGACCGACACGGAACTCAAGCTCATGGCCGCGCCCGCGATGATGGGACTGAGCAGCACGCCGAAGAACGGGTAGAGCAAACCTGCCGCGACAGGAATGCCGAGCGCGTTATAGACGAATGCAAAGAAAAGATTCTGCCGGATGTTGCGCATCAGGGCGCGGCCAAGTTTTATCGCCCGCACAATGCCGCGCAGGTCGCCTTTCACCAGCGTCACCCCGGCGCTTTCCATTGCGATGTCTGTGCCCGTGCCCATCGCAATGCCAACATCGGCAGCGGCAAGCGCGGGTGCGTCGTTGATGCCGTCGCCGGCCATGCCGACGATG
Source organism: Verrucomicrobiia bacterium (assembly GCA_035765895.1). NCBI lineage: Bacteria > Pseudomonadati > Verrucomicrobiota > Verrucomicrobiia > Verrucomicrobiia bacterium. Next base: position 4,593 of record DASTWL010000084.1, read on the forward strand.
CGGCCCGTCGCCTTGAGCGTTTTTACTTTCTCGTGTTTGTCGTTTGGGGTGACGCCCGCTTGAAAGTCAGTGATGCCGAGTTTGCGGGCGACGGCCTCGGCGGTGCGCGGATTGTCGCCGGTGAGTATGAGGACGTTCACGCCGAGTTCGCGCAATTCGACGAGCGCCTGCGAAGTGGTGGCTTTCACCGGATCGGCCACGGTCAGAACTCCGGCGGCGCGGCCATCAACGGCGACGAAGATCGCGGTCGCACCTTCGGCCTGGCGGGGAGCGGCGAGTGTTTCGAGTGCCGCGATGTCGGTCACTCCGTTTTCGCGCAGGTAGTCGGGTTTGCCAACCAACACATGGCGTCCAGCGACAGTGCCCGCCACGCCGCCTGCGGTCGTGGACTGAAAATCCTTCGCAGGTTCAAGCGGAAGTTTTTGCCCGCTGGCGGCAACAACAACGGCGTGCGCCAGCGGATGTTCGCTGCCCTGTTCGAGCGACCCGGTGAGGCGCAGCAATTCTTGCTCGTCAACCCCGCTGACTGGCAACACCTGCGCCAGCTTCGGCTTACCTTCGGTGAGCGTGCCGGTTTTATCCACGGCGAGCGTGTCGAGTTGGGCGAGCTTTTCGATGGCCTCGGCGTTGCGAATGAGCACGCCAATCTGAGCGCCGCGACCGATGCCAACCATTACGCTCATGGGCGTGGCGAGTCCAAGCGCGCATGGACAAGCGATGATGAGAACAGCGACTGCATTGGTGATGGCAAAAGCGAGCCGTGGCTCTGGCCCAAAAGCAAACCAAGCGACAAACGTGATTGCAGCAATGGCAAGCACGGTCGGAACAAACCAACCAGCCACTTTGTCCGCCAACGCCTGTATCGGCGCGCGACTGCGTTGGGCTTGCGCGACCAGATTCACAATTTGCGCGAGCATGGTTTCGCTGCCGACACGCTCGGCTTTCATCACGATGCCGCCCGTGGTGTTCACCGTGCCGCCGGAAACTTTTGCGCCAAGGGCTTTCTCCACTGGCAACGGTTCGCCGGTGAGCATGGATTCATCCACGGACGTGCGGCCTTCGACCACTTCACCGTCCACGGGAATTTTCTCACCGGGGCGGACGCGCAAATGGTCGCCCGGATGCACGGCATCAAGCGGCACGTCTTCGTCGCCTTGCGGCGTGACTCGACGGGCGGTTTTTGGTGCGAGGCCGAGCAAGGCTTTGATTGCGCCGCTGGTGCGCTGGCGGGCGCGCAGTTCCAACACCTGTCCGAGCAGCACCAGCACGGTGATGACGGCCGCCGCTTCAAAGTAGATCGCCGGTTTGCCGCTGTGACCCGATGCGGGCGGAAATGCCGGCGGAAAGAACATGGCCACGGCACTGAAGACATACGCCGCACCCACGCCCAGCGCGATGAGAGTGAACATATTCAAACTGCGGTTCACCAGTGAGCGAGCGCCGCGCACGAAGAAAGGCCAACCCGCCCACAAGACGACCGGCGTGCTGAGAATGAATTGTCCCCAACGCGACGCTTCGCCGTTCAGCCATTCGGCATGACTCCACGCGGGCACGATATGCGCCATCGCAACGATGAACACCGGCAAGGTCAACGCTGCGCCGGACCAGAACCGGCGGCTCATGTTCCGCAACTCGGAGTTGTCCTCCTCCACATCGCTTTCGGCGGCGACGGTTTTTGGTTCGAGCGCCATGCCGCACTTCGGGCAATCACCGGGAAGATCCCGCTCGATCTCCGGGTGCATCGGACAGGTATAGATGGTTTTCGCGGTCGGCTTCCACGCGGGATTGCGCTCCAAGGCCATACCGCACTTCGGGCAATCGCCTGGCTTGTCCGACTCCACGCCCGGACACATCGGGCAAAAATATTTTGCAGCAGCGGATGGTGTCACCGTCGCGTGTTCGTGACCGTAGTGGGAATGGTCGCGGTGTGCCTGAGTGCCGCCACAACAAGAATGTTCCTTCGCACCATGCGCGTGTTCGTGGCTACCGTGGTCGGCATGTTCGCTTTTGCCGCTGCAACAACCACCGTCCGTTTTGGTGGGCGCGCTTTGCGACAGAAACTTCTTCCGGCAGTGTTCGCTGCAAAAGTAAAAGGTTTCTCCATCGCGCTCGGCACGGAGAGCCATCGTTTCATCCACCGTCATTCCGCACATTGGGTCTTTTGTCATAATGTTGCCTTTCGTCATTCCACAGAGGCAAACGCACGAGTTCCGAAACCATTACACGCTATTTTAAGATTTTTTCAATTTGCTGTCGGCTGTGATTGGCTTTGCCCGGTTGCGGGTCAGTGGCTAGAATTCGAAGGTGAAGCTGATGGAAGAATCCGTGCTGAAAAACATGCATGCGTTCGTGGGGTTTGCGCGCAAGCGCCTCGGTGATCCACACCTCGCCGAAGATGTGGTGCAGGAAAGTCTCGTCAAGGCGTTGGCTTCCGCCAAGCAGCCGACAAGTGAGGACGATACGGTTGCGTGGTTCTATCGCATTTTGCGAAAGAGTGATATGGGACGGCGCGGTGCGGACGATCTATCCGCAGTTGAGTTTTAGCCCAGTTGGCCAGCCGACAAACGGAAACCCGCAGTCGGTGGACTCTGGCAGCGACCAGATACGCCTGCCGCCCGGCGGACAGTTGATTCAATTTGAATTCACTGGACTCAGTTTTGCATCTCCGGAGCGGACCCGCTTTCGGTATCAGCTGGAGGGGTTGGACCACGGGTGGGTTGAGGCAGATTCACGCCGCGTTGCTGACTATACGCATCCGCCTCCGGGGCGCTACCTCTTCAAAGTAATCGGCTGCAACAGCGACGGGATATGGAATGAGCTTGGGGATTCAATTGAGATCATCATAGAGCCGCAGTTCTGGGAGACGCTCTGGTTCAAGACTGGTGTTGTGGCATTGATCTCGGTGACCTGTTCCGGCTTGGTGATGGTTGTCCTGCGGCGGCGTCACGGGCTTGCGATGGAACGATTGGAGCATCAGCGCGCGCTCGAAATCGAGCGAACCCGCATCGCCCGTGACTTGCATGATGATTTGGGGGTGGGTTTGACGGAGATTGGCCTGTTGGGTGACGTCGCGGGCAACGATCCCGGCTTGCGGCCAGCAAGTCAGGAGCGACTCCAGGAAATCACGGATCGGGCTCGTTCGCTGGCGGCTTCACTGGATGAAATCGTGTGGGCCATCAACCCCGCCAATGACACCTCCCAGTCCCTGGTAGACTACTTCTTCCCCTATGCACAAAAACTGCTTGGCAGCGCGGGCATCCGGTGCCGTCTGGAAGTGGTGGAGCCTCTTCCCGCGGGCAACCTGAATGCGGAGGATCGCCATGAGTTTTTCCATGCATATAAGGAAGCTTTGAACAACGTCATCCGGCATTCCGGTGCCACCCGCGTGGAAATTTGTCTGGCCTCCTCAAACGGCAACTTGATGATTCGCGTGCGTGACAATGGGCGTGGATTTGGGGGGGCGGACGACAAAGGCTTGCGCCATGGTCTGGTTGGCATGCGCGAGCGATTGACCCGGCTTGGGGGCAAGTGTGAGGTGGCCGGCAGCCCAGAAAGCGGAACCACGGTGACATTTATCATCCCTGTAGATCCTGGGACATGAAACAAATAAAAATCGCCATTGTTGAAGATGATGCCCGGTTTCGCAGAAGTCTGCGCCAAGTCATTGAATCCAAGCCGGGGTTGAGTTGCGTGGCGGAGTATGCCACCGGGGCCGAGGCCATGGAACGGATTCCAGTGGACTTGCCGGAGGTGGTTCTCATGGATCTCAATCTCCCGGACTGCTCCGGAGCCGAAGTAACCGCCAGCGTGAAGGCGAAACTCCCGAACCTCAGCGTGGTGATATTGACGGTTTACAACGATGCCGATCATGTTTTCAAGGCATTGCGGGCCGGTGCCGGAGGCTATCTGCTCAAGCAGGCCACTGCTGCTGAAGTGATTGAGGCAGTCACGGAGGCGCACCGCGGCGGAGCGCCGATGACGAGTGAGATTGCCCGCAAGGTTATCGCCGCGTTCCATGAGCCTAAACCCGCTCCTTCGCCAACGGATGCGTTGGCGCCCCGAGAGCGCGAGATTCTCGAATTGGTGGCGAAAGGATACGCCAACAAGGAGATCGCCGACAAAATGTCGATCACCCTGAGCACGGTTTGTTGGTATCTGAACGAAATCTATAAGAAGCTCCATGTGCAGAGTCGGATGCAGGCGGTTAACAAGCTCCGGGAAGTTTCGAGACACAACTCCCGGTCTTAGGTCGGTGTCCCGCTTCGCGAATAAGCCCTGCGGATTGGAGTGGCGAACTCATACTGAATTTTCGGTCCTGCCGACTCCGGACCACGCCACTGTTTCACCTGCTACAAGAATTTTGTCAGGCCCTACTGTTTTGTGGGGTGGCCGAATTTGGTGTGGCATCTATTTTTCCTCCGATTTGCCCGTCCGAACGCGTCGTTTGGTGCCCGTGTTTGAAGGGCCAGATGCCAGGATTAAAATTTTGGTTGGGTGAAGACGGGCAGTAACCGCTGGGGAGCGGTCATTGCCCCCGCTTTTCACCTCAAGCTGTTTTCTGATCAACCCTCCGATGTTGGATCTCACTCGCGCTGCCATTGCATGAAACGCCTCTACCTCGTCCTGGGACTGCCCTTCGCTCTTGCTACAGCGGCCATCACTAAAGCTGAATCGCTGCCCTATCAAGACCCGAACCGGTCTGTAGAGGCGCGGGTTCGGGACCTTTTGCCCCGGATGACGTTGGAGGAGAAAGTCGCCCAGTTGAATCTCTGGCCCAATCTCGCCGAACTCCTGAAGCATCAATCCATTGCGGACGACATCGCGCTCACCTTGCCGCAAATCACCAACGGCGTCGGCGCCATCGAATATGATACCAAGCTGGCGCCCGGGGACTACGCCCGCTTCCACGACGCGGTGCAGCATTTCCTCATGGAGAAAACGCGTCTCGGTATTCCCGCGCTTTTCGATGGCGAGGCGTGCCACGGGTTCGTCGGCACCAACGCCACGGTGTTCCCGGTGCCGCTCACGCTGGCCAGCACCTGGGATCCGGCGTTGCTGGAAAAAATTTATGGCGCGGTCGCGTTGGAGATGCGCGCCTACGGTGTGACCCACGCCGCAACGCCGGTGCTCGATCTCGCCCGCGAACCCCGCTTCGGCCGGTTTGATGAATTTTACAGCGAGGATCCCTATTTGGTCGGCGAAATGGGCGTCGCCGCCATCCGGGGACTTCAAGGTCGCTCCCCGCGAATTGACGGCGACCATCTGCTGGCCTGCGCGAAACATTTTACCGGCCATGGCCAACCGGAAGGCGGCAACAACATGGCGCCGGCGGATTTCTCCGAGCGGGTGCTCCGCGAAACACATTGCTATCCGTTCGAGCAAGCGGTCAAGCGCGCCAACGTGCGCACCGTGATGGCGGCCTACACGGAAATTGACGGCGTGCCCGGCAGCATCAACCGTTGGCTGCTCACGGATATGCTACGCGGCGAATGGGGCTTCGACGGCGCGGTCATTTCCGATTACGACGGCGTCAGCCGCATGATTGACCGCCAGTTTGTTTGTGCGAATCCCGCCGAAGCCGGCCGCCGCGCGTTAAACGCCGGACTGGACTTTGAACTTCCTTCGACCAAAACCAACGACTGTTTTCAGCATCTGCCGGAATTGATTCGTTCCGGCCAGATCGAGGAAGCCACGCTGGACCAGGCGGTCAGCCGGATGCTCCGCAATAAATTTCTGCTCGGCCTCTTCGAGCATCCTTACACGGATGGTCTGGACAAAACGCAGCGGGTGATGGGCTCGCCTGCGCATCGCACCCTGGCCCGCGAAGCGGCGGAGAAAGGCATGGTGCTGCTGAAGAACGCCAGCCACACCCTGCCCTTCCAGCGTTCGTCCATCCGGCAACTCGCCGTGATCGGGCCGAACGCCGACGCAGTCCATTACGGTTCCTATTCCGCACCCAACGCCGGCGTGGCGATTGTGGACGGCTTGCGGGCCTACGGTCAGGGCCAGTTCGAAGTGCGTTACGCGGAAGGCTTCAAGATTTACGAGAATGACAAAACCATTTCCGCCGCAGACAAAACGCCCCAGGCCGAAGAACGCCGCATCGCTGAAGCGGTGGCTGCCGCGCAGCAGAGCGATGCCGTGCTGCTCGTTCTGGGCGGCAACGAAAATACCTGCCACGAGTCCTGGCATCCCGACCACTATGGCGACCGCAATGATTTGACGCTGCTGGGACGGCAAAACGATCTGGCCCGTGCCGTTCTGGCGTTGGGCAAGCCCACCGCCGTATTGCTCATCAACGGACGCCCGCTCGCCATCAACGAGCTGGCGACCAACGCGCCGGCCATTCTCGAAGGCTGGTATCTCGGCCAGGAACAGGGCACGGCCGTGGCGCGCGTATTGTTTGGTGACGTGAATCCGTCCGGCAAACTCACCGTCACTTTTCCGCGCAGCGTCGGCGACCTGCCGGTTTACTACAATCACAAACCGCTCGTGCATGAACACCCGTATGTTTCCGGTCCGTATTCGCCGCTCTACCCCTTCGGTCACGGCTTGAGCTACACGACGTTTCACTATGACAACCTCCAAGTCTCACCCTCGTCGGCCAAGGTCGGCGATCCGGTTCACGTCTCCGTGGACGTCAAAAATACCGGCGACCGCACCGGCGATGAAGTGGTGCAACTCTACATTCGCGACCTGGTCAGCTCCGTCAGCCGGCCGGTGCAAGAACTCAAAGATTTCCGACGCATCACGCTCGCCGCTGGCGAAACCCAGACCGTTTCGTTCACGGTCACTCCGGAAAAGCTCCAGTTCTACAACATCGAAATGAAACGCGTCGTTGAACCCGGCGAATTTCAAGTCATGGTGGGCACCAGTTCCGCCGACTATCTGTCCGCAAAATTTAACCTCTCGGAGTAATGCCTATAAAAATTATGAAAACACCGCATCCTCAAACCGTTCTTAAAAATGCCGGACGCCTGGTTGCTGCCGTGACCCTCCTGTCACTGCAAAGCGCGGTGGCCGCGATTGGTGACTTCGAAGCGAACACCGACGTCGGCAATCCCGCCAAGACCGGTTCCGCCGCTTACGATGCCACGAACGATACCTACACCGTCTTCGGTGGCGGCAAGAACATCTGGTTCGACAAGGACGAATTCCATTATGTTTGGCGTAAGATCAAAGGTGATTTCATTCTCCAAACCCGCGCCCATCTCGTGGGCCAGGGCGTGGAGCCGCACCGCAAACTTGGCTTGATGGTGCGCTCCAGCCTCGACACCAGTTCGCCCGAGGTCAATGCCGTGGTGCATGGCGACGGCCTGACCTCGCTACAGTTCCGCCGCGACACCGGCGCGAAGACGGAGGAGATGAAATCCACGCTGACGGCGGCGGATGTGATCCAGCTTGAACGGCGCGGCGACAAATACACCATGTCGGTCGCGCGCTTCGGCGAACCGTTCATCACTTCCGAAGTGACCAATCTGGACCTCGGCGACGAGGTCTACGTCGGGCTGTTCGTTTGCGCGCATAACACCACCGTGATCGAGCAGGCGGTTTTTCAAGACGTGCGGCTGACGATTCCCGCGCCAAAAAATTTCGTTCCCTATCGTGATTACCTCGGCAGCCGGCTGGAAACCATGGACGTGGATACCGGCAAGCGCACCATTCTCTACTCCACGGATGCGGGCATTGAAGCCCCAAACTGGACGCCCGACGGCGCGACGTTGATCTACAATTCCCGTGGCCGGCTGTTCAATTTTCCGCTGGCCACCCAGCAGCCGGTGCCGCTCGACACTGGATTCGCCACCCACTGCAACAACGACCATGTGCTTTCCTTCGACGGAAAAACTTTGGGCATCAGCCATTCGCCGAAAGAGACTGGGGCCAAATCCGTCGTTTACACGCTGCCGGTGACGGGCGGGAAACCGAAACAAATCACGGAGAAGTCGCCGTCGTATCTGCACGGCTTTTCGCCGGACGGAAAGTTCCTCATTTACACCGGCCAGCGCGACGGCGATTTCGACATCTACCGGATTCCCGTCACCGGTGGCGAAGAGACGCGCCTGACCACGGCCAAAGGTTTGGACGACGGCTCGGAATACAGCCCCGACGGAAAATGCATCTATTTTAATTCGGCGCGCACCGGCACGATGCAACTTTGGCGCATGTTGGCCGACGGCTCGCAGCAGGAGCCATTGACGCACGGTGAATTCAATGACTGGTTCCCGCACGTTTCGCCGGACGGCAAGCGTATCGTGTTCATTTCGTTCTCAAAGGAAGTTCCGGCGGAGCAGCACCCGTATTACCAGCACGTTTATCTGCGCGAGATGCCCGCGAGCGGCGGCGAACCCAAGGTGATCGCTTACCTCTACGGCGGACAAGGCACCATCAACGTGCCCTCCTGGAGTCCCGACAGCAAACGCGTGGCTTTCGTTAGTCACACGGGCAAAGCCGGCGGATCAATTCCAACTTCCACCCCATGAAATCTCCAAACCCGTCAGCGCTCAGAAACCGATTTACCGTCAAGAGCACCCTGTTGCTGGGTTTGCTTTGTGTCGCTGCGGGCACACGCGCATGGGCAGCCCAACCGGCGACGAACACCGTCAGTCTGGACGCGCGCATTGACGGTCTGTTGTCACAAATGTCCACGCAGGAGAAAATTGAGCAGCTGTATTACAACACTGACGGCAACGCGCGGCTAGGCATTCCGCAATTCACCGGCAGCGATGGCCCGCACGGCATCGGCAACAAGGCCAAAGGTTGGTCGAGCTTTCCCGTCACGCTCGCCATGGCGGCCACGTGGGATCCGGATTTAATTCAGCGCGTGGGCCAAGCCATTGCCTTGGAGCAAGCCTCGCGCGGGCGTCATCGTATTGCGGGTCCAACGCTCGATCTGTTGAGCGATCCGCGCAATGGCCGCGCCCCGGAAACCATCGGCGAAGATCCCTTCCTGGGCGGCCGGATCACGGAAGGTTTTCTCCACGGCATGAATGAAACCGCCGTGTTCGCGACGATCAAGCATTACAACCTCAACACCTACGAAGCCAATCGGGAGACGAATAATTACGCGATTGATCAGCGCAGCCTGGTGGAATTCTGGGGCGAGCACTGGCGGCGCGCGGTGCAGGATGGCGGCGCGCAATCCGTCATGTGCGCCTACAACCTCGTCAACGGCGATAAATGCGCCGAGAATTACAACCTCATCAAAACCATCCTCCGCGACCTGTGGGGTTTTCGCGGCTACACGATGAGCGACTGGGGCGGCTTCTGGAGCACCGAGAAGGCGATGGCGGCGGAACTGGATTTCTGCGAAGGCGCGGACCTTTACATCAAACAACTGCCCGGACTCGTCGCGAGCGGGAAAATTTCTTCCGCGCAATTGGATCAAGCCGCCGGCAATGTGCTGCGCACCAAACTTCTCGCCGGCATGTTGGACGGCCAGCCGAAAGTGTCAGCGGAGCTGCGCGATTGCCCCGAGCACCGTGAGCTGGTTTACGAAAGTGGCCTCAAGAGTATTGTGCTTTTGAAAAATCAGGGCGCGATTCTGCCGCTGAACCCGAAGCTCAAATCCGTTGCCATCATTGGCCCAAACGCCGACCAGATGGCGATGGACGGACATAGCAGTTCCGCCGTGATTCCTTCCTACACCATCACGCCGAAGCAGGGGTTGGAAAAATTGCTCGGAGCCAGCCGCGTGCGTTATGCCAAAGGTTGCGATATCAACAGCACCAATCGCGCCCTGTTCGCCGAGGCCAAACGCGTCGCCAAAGAATCCGACGTCGTGATCTTCGCGGGCGGTCTGGACAACACGGTCGAAGGCGAAGGCTATTTCATCAAAGGCGATCGCATCGGCGGCAGCGTGGATTTGCCGGGCGTGCAAAACGAACTCATCAACGAACTCGCCGCCGCCAATCCGAACCTGGTGCTCGTCGTCATCAGCGGCGGACCTTGTGCCGTGAGCAAAGTCATCAAGAACGTCAAAGGCCTGCTCTACGCGATTTATCCTGGCCAGGAAGGCGGACGCGCGCTGGCCGACATTCTGTGCGGGCGCGCAAACCCGTCCGGCAAGTTGCCCGTCACCATCCCGAAAAACGACGGACAGTTACGTCCCATCACCACCAATTTTGTCGGCGTCGTCAGCAGCGGCCTCGGTTATCGCTGGTTTGACGCGCAAAAGCTGCGGCCGGAATTCGCTTTCGGATTCGGCCTGAGCTACACGACGTTCAAATATAAAAACCTGCGGGTCACGCCGGACCACGCGCCGACTGGTCAGGAAATCACCGTGCAGGTGGACGTCACGAATACCGGCAAGCGTGCGGGCGAAGAAGTTGCCCAGCTCTATCTTTCCACTGGCAACATTTCTCCCGCCGTGGTCATGCCGGTGAAACAACTCAAAGGATTTAAGAAAGTGAGCCTTCAGCCCGGCGAAACCCGGCGTGTCACGTTCGCGCTGACAGCGAATGAACTCTACATTTTCAATGCCGCCGAGGGTCGCTACCGCGTGCCGGCCGGCCCATACACCGTCCACGTTGGCGGCTCCTCCGATCAGCTGCCGCTGGCCGCGCCGTTCACTTTGACCCCGGCGAGCGAATTACCCGATTTGCTGGTGACGAACATCCGGACCTTGCCTGCGTTCCCTAAAATTGGCGACCGCGTTCAATTCGTCGCTTCGGTCCTGAACCGCGGCACCGGACCAACAAAGACGGACGACACCCTGAGCGTTTCATTCCGGATTGACGGCAAGCTGGTCGCCTGGTCAGCCGACTCGCGGCAGTCCATTCCCGCTGGCGGCATGGCTTTGATCTGCAGCTCGCAAGGTGCTGAGGGATACCCTGACTGGACCGTCAACCAGGAAAATTTTTCAGTGCAAGCCGAGGTGGACCATCGCCACGTGATCGCGGAGACGAACGAGGCGAACAATTTGGGCACGGCAAATTTTTCCGCGCGCCCTCGTTAAAACTGCAACCGGTGATAGGCACCGGCGTTCAGTATCAGCACAGTTCAGCCCGAACTTTTCTCGGGGACTTTATCATTGGGAGCAGCAGAAACAGACTTGTCGCAATGGGCCTCCCCCAACGCCCCATCGGGCCGCCCAATGAAGTCCAACCACCGCGGCTTCCTCGGTCGGGTTGCCCAGCGCCTGCTGGGTGCCACACGGATGATCGGGAGAAGTCCACCACCCGATGCCGCGCAGTTCAGCTCCGATCAGCCAACCCGCCTTGCCGCTTGAATGTTGTTCCTCAGGGCGTATGATTGTCCCGCCTATGAAAATCCTATTCATGGTGGTTGTCCTGGGTTTGGTTGTGGTGGCGACGGGCTGCCAAAAACAGGAACAACCCACAACTCCGCCTTCGACCAACGCCCCTGCGGCGCCATAATCCGGCGGCTTTTGCCGCCAGTTGCATTCAAGCCGAACGCAGACTGCGTTCGGCTGTTTTGTGTCTGACCCAAGGGCTGCCGCCCTTGGGAATCCTGCCCTGGCCTCATCGGGGGCAACGCGCGCTTCGCGTCGTGGCCTGACGCTGGCCGGCGCCAGAGGATTGTCACCCTCTGGACTCCCCCCTTATTCTGCCTGTTACAGACAGCCCATTCTTTTGGATTAGCCAACCAGCGAGACTGCCGAAGCCGTCCTTCGGGCACGCCCGTGCGATTTGTGAAATCATTGGTATCTATTCCCGGCATGGGTGCTAGACTCAGGTTGCCATGAAAGCCTCATGTTCCCCACCCCCTTCCCCCGCAGCCGCCCCCATCACCTTGCCCACAACCAAGACTGACTTGCTTCCCGCGCTGCCGGCTCTCCCTCCGTTTGGACCTCGCTTCAAGCTGCTCCGATGGCCCGGTGCCCCGCTGGCCGACCGCGGGCATATTCACGGCGGCATCAACGAATAAAGTTCCTCGCCGCCCCGGCGCCGCGAGCCTGATGACATTCGCGGCACTGCGTTCCGCGAATCCTCCGGCGACGATGCTCGTTGCTCGCCCGTGGGGCTCGCACTGCGCGTCTGGGCCTGCGTTGCCAACCGACTCGCTCGCGCTCCCCCAGGTTGGCCGGCCCTCGGCGCGGAAAGCTGCGGCCCGGCACCGCTCGCATCCCCCCACCCTGATGCGGCGGCGACTCGCGCCTTCGCATGCCTTGCCGAAGGCCGGCAATCTCTGGCGGCGGCCCCTGGCCGCCGTTCAGCCCGGGCCGTCCCGTGGCTGGAAACTTTGTCCGCCGCGCCCGCCCGGCATTTGGGACCGTCGGCCGGCGACGTTACTCGCTCCACGTTTTCGCTGCGTGGACTGGGCCGTCCGACTTGCTCTCCCGCCGGGGACATAACGGATGTTGTGCGACGTTCGGCCGCTCGCCGGTGTGGCTCGCCCCTCACTTACTTTATTCCGGTCGGCTGAGGCTCTCCGCTGCCCGGCCCCTCTCAGCCTGGAATAAAGCTACGCACAACATCGCATTATGTCCCCGGCGGCGCTGCGCGGCATCCCGCTTGCCACGCGGGCGCGGCGGACGTTTGGCGAAGTGAGCGGGACGGCCTGAGCCCGGCCGGAATCTTTTGGCGGGATGCTGGTTAATCCAGTTGGGACTTATGGAAGCTTCGGTCGGGCGTTGTCCGCGGCGCCGCGCGACCAACCGTATCACGCTCGACGCGCACGTCCGCCTGCACGGGCAGCTTCGCGTCACGCGTGGCCGGTTGAACGGCCGTCACCCTTGTCGTCCTGACGGCGCTGTGTCGGGGCTGGCGAGGGCGTCGTTTGCGTTCAGTTTTTTCGTTGTGGCTCCCGCCCTTGCATGGCGCGGCTTGCCGGCCGGGGGGCGGCGCGGTGCCCTCCGGCCATTACCTTCCCGCGATGGGGTCTCATGACTAAAAGTATGCTACCTAATAACGACATTGACAAAAAAGGGGGGGTATTGCATTAGGGCGGCCATGCAATTGAGAATTCTGATGTTGCTGCTGGCGGTGCTCACGCCGGGGCTGGCGCGGGCGCAGTTGACTTATGCCTACGATTCCTATGTGGTTGGCAGAACGACCAATTACAATGCCACCGTCACCAACTACACGGGCGGCGGCGCGGTGACGATTCCTTCTGGCTTTTTCCATGGACTTTACTTTTACCACGTCACCGCTATCGGCGATAGCGCGTTCGAGGGCACCGCTATCACGAGCGTCACCATTCCCGATACCGTGACCAGCATTGGCAACCATGCGTTCTATTATTGCCCCGGCCTGACAAGCGTGACGATTGGCAATGGGGTGACAAGCATCGGCGTCTATGCGTTTACTGAGTGCTCCAGTCTAACGGACATTACGGTGAGTGCGGGCAATCCGGCTTATAGCAGCCTCAATGGAGTGCTGTTCAACAAGACGCAAACCGCCTTGCTGCAATTTCCAACGGCTTTTGGCGGCAGTTACACCATTCCTGACGGTGTGACGAACATCTTTGATTATGCGTTCGAGTGGTCTTCCAGCCTGACGAACGTGACGATTCCCGCCAGTGTGACGAGCATCGGCGAGTTTGCGTTCGCGGATTGCCACACCCTGACAAGCATCACGTTTTTTGGTGATGCGCCCGCAACGGGATTTGCTGCATTCGCGAGAGTTGGCAACATGGTGATTTATTACGCGCCAGGCACGAGTGGCTGGAATCCCTATGAAAGCTGGCCCACCACCGTGCAGCTCTCGTTCTTCAACGGCTTCGGTTTCACCTTCAACAACGGCGCGATCACCATCACAAACTACACCGGCTCCGGCGGAAACGTGACCATTCCCGCCGTCATCTACGGTTATCCGGTCACGGACATCGCCGCGAGCGCCTTCGCCAACAACAACGCGCTGACGGGCATCGTCATTCCCAATAGCGTGACGAACATCGGGGTGCAGGCGTTTCAAAACGACATTTATCTGACAAGCGTGACGCTCTCGACCAACCTGACGAGCATCGACATTCAGGCGTTCGCCAGCGATGTGAGCCTGACGAGCCTCACGATTCCCGCCAGTGTCAGGAGTCTTGGTGTGCAGGCATTCTACAACGATGTCAGCCTGACGAACGTGACGTTTCTGGGCGACGCGCCGAGTTTGGGGAACGGAACTTTCGGTGGTGACTACGCGACGGTCTATTACTACTACGGGACGCACGGCTGGACGAATCCCTTCGGCGGCTTGATGGCGGTGATGCTGGGCGCGCCGAATCCGCCGCAGATCAGCGGGAATGCGGGTGTGATTTCCGGCAACTTCGGCTTCACCCTCACTGGCGTCGCCAGCCAGACCATCATCGTCGAAGCGAGCACCAACCTCACAAGCTGGTCGCCCGTCTGGACGAACACGTTGACCGGCATGACCACGAACTTCACCGATCCGCAATGGAAAAATTTTCCCGCCCGCTTCTACCGCGCCCGCTAATCCCATTTTTTAGCCAAAGATGCACACAGACGAAACACGTCTGTGGCATTAATTTCAGTTGGGTTAAATCAGTGAATTATGGGCAAAATTAAAGGTTAGTCGGTTAAATTTCGGCAATCCGTGTCTGCCATGACGGACCGTGCCAGTTGCCTTCAGGCGGGCAAGCCACCGCCGGGAAATAAGTCCGCTACTTGGCGCGCGGGTCAGTGGGATGAATGCCCAGGGGGTCGAACGAACCGCAGGGATGCGGCTAGACACCGTGCCGCCGGTTCCAATGGGAGCCCAAGGCGCACAGCAACGCGGCCAAATCGGCTAGACATAACGTTTTTTGTCCGTTGCATGAGGGGAGGCTGATTTATATGCATTCTCGTTCTATTTAGGCTGGTGACAGATGATGCAGTCGTCATGACTGCATTACTTCAAAAACTCACGGATGAACTCGACGTGCGCGGGTTCTCGCCACACACCAAATACAACTAGGTTGGCGCGGCTTTCCGGCCGGGGGGCAGCGCGGTGCCCTCCGGAGATTCCTCCCACGGCCCGCCCGGCCGCGCCGCGCGGTTTCATGAAAGGGCAGTAAGCCCACAACAAAACAAAAACATCATGAACGCAAACATCCTCAACACCATCGCCGCTCCCTCCGTGACCATCGCCGTCCGCCAGCCCGCCAAAGGCGCCGTGCGTTTCGTCGTCACCATTGCCACGCGCCGCTCCGCGCTCCCGGTTCCCCGTCGGCTCCTTCCCGCCAAGCTGGCGGCCCGGTTCGCCGCGCGCCCGACGGCAGACTCGCCGGCTTGCCGACCGCTGCGCTCCACTCCCGCAATCCGCGGCGCAGGCTTTGCGGTTCGCTTCCGTTGCGTTCCGGGTGCGGCAACCAGCGAGACTGCCGAAGCCGTCATTCGGGCGCGTCCCAAACCAGACACTCCCCCGGCGCGGCGAGACGGATAGCATTCGCGGCTGGGCCTCACCCGGTTTGATGGACACCTTGGAGGGGCGGTGCGCATAGGTGTTTTAGTTTAGTTGCAGTTCAAAGTCCACCGGGCTCTGGTAACCGAGGGCGCTGTGGCGCCGTTCCCGGTTGTAATACCGTTCCGCGA
>DASTWL010000085.1 GCA_035765895.1 Verrucomicrobiia bacterium
GGTCATCAATCCTCCGAACAACCCCGGTCCCGATGGTTGGAGCGCTGTTTCAACAGGCGCCCCGATTACCATTAGTGATCCGGGCGCGGCGGGCGTGCCTCGCCGGTTCTACCGGGCGGAAGCGGCCAATCCGTGAGGAACATGAACGGCTGCCGGGGCGGAAGGTCCCGGCAGCCCCTTCCCAAACGGTTTGAGCCACACTGGTAAAGCAAACGGGAGAAGAGAACAGGTTGATGTTGGCTCGTGTGGCGCACGGTCTGAGTATTTTGGTTGGGTGAAATTGGTTGGAGCAAGCCGGAGGTATGGCGGCGTGGTGCTGGGGAGTATCGCGCCGTGGGCCTGCGGTGTTCTCGTGGAGGCCGGTCTGGGTGGACCGGCCTCTGCCTTATTCCTCAGAAGGAATGTCTGCTTGATTTTCCCCGCGGCGTTGCTGCGGGATTGTTTTTGGAAATGACTACAAAATGCATATGAAAAGCTGGGCCGGCTCATCACTTCGATTCTTCCTGTTTCTGTTCGCGCTGATTGGGGCCGCGTTGTCAAACGCGCGGGCCACCGTCGCGGTCAGCCCGATTTACGGCAACAACATGGTGATCCAGCGCGACCAGCCCTTTCCGGTCCGCGGCACGGCTGGCGCGAACAAGACCATCACGGTGACCTACAATGGCCAGACCAACAGCGTCACTTCGGATGCGCAAGGCAACTGGCAGCTTTCTTTGCCGGCCATGGGCGTCAAGACCAATGGCAGCAACTTCGCCATCACCGAGGCCGGCGGCAACACGATCACGCTGGTGAATGTGGTGGTGGGCGATGTGTGGCTGTTCAGCGGGCAGTCGAACATGGGGATCGACATGAATTTTTGCAACCAGCAGGCGGACATCAGCAGCGCGAACTTTCCCGGCATCCGGTGTTTTGGTTTTGTGCCTTACGCCCCCTCGGGCACACCCTCGAAGACTTTCAACGGCTCGGTAAACTGGTCGGTTTGCAGCCCCAGCACGGTCGGCGGCTATTCCGCGGTGGCCTTCTATTTTGGCCGCTCGATCTATACCAATCAGAACCGCACGATACCCCTTGGCCTGGTCGTTTCCTGTGTGGGCGGAACCACCATTGACCTCTGGCTGGACCCGGAGGGGATTACGGGTATTCCCGCGCTGGCGCCGCTCTATAGCCAGTCCAACCCGGCCAATGGTGCATTCAGCCTTTTCAACGGCATGATTTATCCTTTGGCTCCGTATCCGGTGAAGGGTCTGATTTGGTATCAGGGCGAGAATGCCGAACTGACCACCCAGTCGGCGGACAGCTATTATCTCAAGGAGAAGGGACTGATCGCGGGCTGGAAGCAACTGCTCGGGTTGAGCGACTGCGCCTTCTATCTGGTGCAGATTGCGAGTTGGGGAACCGCACCAACCAGCCCCGCGCCGGTCCTGAATTCCGGGGGATGGAATGCCGACACCCGTCTGCAACAGGGCAATGCCCTCAACCTTCCTCATGCCGGAGTGGCGTCGGCCATTGACATAGGAGACTCTTCGACGGGCGCCGACATCTGGTATGGCTGGCATCCCACCAACAAGTGGGACGTGGGATATCGGTTGTCGCTCTGGGCGTTGAAGAATGAGTATAACCAGCCGGACATCGTGCCAAGCGGCCCCGTGCTGCGGGATGTTTCGGTTGCCGGCAATACGGCCACATGCACCTTTGATTACGCCGGGGCGGGTTTGATGGCCGGGTTCAAACCAATGTATGGACCCACGCAGCCGACCAATGCCGCGCTGGCCTTGTTCTCCATCGCCGGTGTGGATGGAACCTGGTATTGGGCGACCGCCACCATCGTTGGCAGCAACACGGTTCAACTAACCTCGCCGTCGGTCAGCGCTCCCCGGAAGGTCGCCTATGCCTGCTGGCAGAATCCGGTGGGAGCCAATCTCTACAACTCCAATGGCCTGCCGGCCTTGCCGTTTTATGTGGATGATGTCACGGCCAAATACACCGTCACCGCCTCCGCCGGACCCGGCGGCAGCATCAGTCCCGCCGGGGCCGCCACTTACTTCAAGCGCATGACCGCGCTCTACAAAATCACCCCGGGTCCAGGCCAATACATTCGCGATGTCCAGGTGGATGGGGCATCCGTCGGGTCGGTTGATGCCTATACGTTTGACCCGCTCTACGCCAATCACACGATTACGGCGACATTTACGAACGCCCGGCCCAGTTACACGGTGAATGCTTCGGCCGCAGCGGGGGGCTCAATCAATCCGTCGGGCGCAGTCAGCGTGGCGCAGGGCGGCTCGCAGCAATTTTTCATCACACCCAATCCCGGTTGTTTGTATTCCCTGGCCGCGGACGGCAAGCCCATGGGGTCGCGCGACAGCTTCATCTTTTCCGATGTCACCTCCGACCATTCCATTGCCGCTTCGTTCTATTGCACGATCAATGCATCGGCAGGCTTCGGCGGATCCATCAGTGCTCCGGGCGTCACGACCGTTGGCTATGGCAGCAACATGACCTATACCATCACCCCGGCGTCAAACTACTCGATTCTTAAGGTCACGGTGGACGGGACCAATGTCGGGGCGGTGGCGAGCTACACCTTCACGAACGTCACGACCGCTCACACCATCTCCGCCTCCTTCACCGGCGGCAGCGGCGGTGGCAGTGTTCCGCAGACGAACCATTTGCTTTTTTCCTGTCTGGCCGATGCCATGCTGACCAACAGCGCCGGCACCATCACGAGTTGGCCGACGTATGTCCCGGCTGCCGCGCCGCTCTCGCCCATGGGAAATCCTTCGCCAAAATTGACGAGGATTGATGGCCGTCCGTTCGCCCGGAACGACTACGGTTCCGCTCCTGCCGGTTTCAACCAGGGGGCGTATTCGTCGCCGCTCCCTTGCTCCGGTGCCAGCATCGTGGTGGTGGCCAAGCCGACCCGCAATGGCATCGCCGGCGGCTGGGGTTCTGTTGTGGATGCGTTCTACAACCAGCTCTCCCTTGGCATTCTGAACGACAGCGGCAAGGTGTTTGTGTTGCTTAACGGCGCTGGGAACACCAGTTCGACCGCCATCCCCGACGGTCAGACCACCATCCTGAGCATGGTGGTGCAACCAAGCGGGCAGTATAACGTGTGGGCCAATGGATCGCTCGTTCTCACAAGCAGCGCCAGCAATCCTCTGACCTCGCTGGTCAATGGGGTGGCCGGTCCATTCGCCAACAACATCACCCTCGGCAACAATTATCCGGATGGCTGGTCCACCTTCAACGGCTGCATTGGGGACGTCTTTTTCTACACGAATGCGTTGTCCAGCACCGACCGGGCGTCGCTGGAACAGTATTTGGCGACCCGGCTGACCAGTGGCTCCGGCACGAACTATACGATTACAGCTTCAGCCGGAGCTGGTGGCGCGATCAGCCCGGCTGGCAGCGTGCTGGTTTCATCTGGCTCGAACCAAAGTTTCACGATCGCCACCGACACCAACCATGTCGTCAGCGATGTGCTGGTGGACGGAATTTCCGTGGGCGCCGTCTCCAGTTACACCTTCACCAATGTGATTGCCAACCACACCATCGCGGCGACGTTTGCTTACAATGGCTACACGATCACCGCCACGGCCGGATCAGGGGGCGGCATTTCGCCCAGCGGCGCAGTGCCGGTTCCATCGGGCGCCAACCAGAGCTTCACCATAACGCCACTGCCCGGCGGGTCGGTCAGCAATGTCCTGGTGGATGGCGAGTCGCAGGGCGCCATCACGCATTACACCTTCACCAACGTGCTGGCCGATCACACCATCTCGGCCACGTTTTCCTACACGAGCTACACCATTAGCGCCACGGCGGGAACGGGTGGCAGCATCACGCCGACGGGTGCGGTCTCGGTGGGCTCCGGCACCAGTCAGACCTTCACGATCGCGGCCGATGCGGGGTATGCCATTGCTGATGTCGTCGTGGACAGTATTTCACGGGGGGCCATTTCGGAATTCACCTTTACCAACGTGACGGCCAACCATTCCATCTCGGCGACGTTCAATGCACTGCCGAACCAAGGTGGGATCATCAGTGTGAACTACTGCCAGCAAAATGATATTCTTTCGGCCGCGGCGGTGGCGGGCGTGGTTCCAACCAATCACTGGAACAGCATCATCTTCGACAACAACTTCGGCGGGACGAGCTGCTCGAATCCGACCAACGTGTTTTTCGATTGCAGCGGTGCAAGCATCGGGAACTTCGCGGTGAAGCTCTCCGTGAACGGCTTCAACGCTTGGAATACCGGCAGCGGGTCAACGCCGGATGTGGTGCTGATCTCGGATTGGGCCATGAGCGGCGGCGGGACGATCACGCTCACCAACATTCCCTACGCGAACTATGATCTGTATTTCTACCTCTCTTCGTTCGCTGAATATCCCAGCGGCACTGTCACTTACAACATAACCACCGGGCCGGACACCGGGCGGAGCCTGAGCCTCCAGCAAGTTTACGATCAAACCAAGCCGCAGAATTTCGCCAGCTTCGGCTGGGTGGAGGGTTACAATTGGGGCAAGTTCAGCGCCCTGACCGCGAGCAGCCAGACCATCGTCGGCACGGATGGCATATCTGCCTTTCAAATTGTGCAGAATGTTTTGCCCGCGCCGACGCTGTCGATCAAGCCCACCGGTTCAGGAGGCATCGAGATCACCTGGCCGGACAGCTACTCGGGAACCCTCTTGACATCGCCAGTGCTGGGCGTCGGGGCGGTCTGGACCCCGGTGGCGGGCGACCCGGTTCACGAGGGGAGTGTTTACAAAGTCACCGTTACACCCACGGAAAACAACGCCTTTTATGGGTTGGGACAGTAATGGGCGCGATGAGCCTTGGCGGTGTCATCGGGCATCCGCGGCTGACGCGGAGGGCGTCGTGCCGCCCCTGCCGCCACACTTTAGGTTCTGAACTTTGACAAACCTGTCAGCCTGGCCCGGCCGGGCGCGTTAAATCTGCATCGGTATTTGTCAGGGATGCGGTTGTTTGTGGGGACGTGGGCTGGTAGTTTTCCTTGTCCATGAACACCTGTGCCGCAGTCGCCTATGCTGTTAGCTAATTTTCATCGCAAGGTCGGTTTCCTCTCCCGCCCAGTGCCATCGGAAGGGTTGGGTTCCAGGCGCTTCATTCGGGTGAAAACATCTTTCGCTTTCACCCTGATCGAATTGCTCGTCGTCATTGCCATCATTGCGATTCTCGCCGCCCTGTTGCTGCCCGCATTGAGTCGCGCCAAAGACAAGGCAAAGATCATCACTTGTTGCAGCAACATGCGCCAGGTGGGGCTGGCGTGCCGCCTCTATGCCGACGGCAATCGGGACAAGCTGCCTCCCTGCCATGGAGGATGGGCGTGGGACGCGGACTCCAAATCAATCGACCTGTTGTTGGCTGAGGGCTTCAGCCGGGACATTCTTTTTTGCCCGTCATTTGCCGAGTTCAACCAGTCCAACATCTGGAACTTCACCGCGAATTACCGGGTGCTCGGTTGTGTGCTGGCGCTGGACCAATGCGGCGCGCTTCATCCGACGAACTGGAATGCCTCCATGAATCCCTCGGCCATGCAGCGCTGGGTGAATGTTGACTACCGGATCGTTCCTTCCGAACGCGAACTGGCGGCGGACGCGACCGTTTCCCAAGGCGGCAATTTTACCAGCATTGTTTGTGACTGGTATTACGGTGGCACGAAAAAGAACGCGCGGTCGCCGCACCTGCAGGGCAACCTTCCGGCGGGTGGAAACATCGTGTTTTTGGACGGGCACGCCGCTTGGCGGAAGTTTCGCGACATGCAAAAGCGGACGTGGGGCGGTGCTGACTTCTGGTATTGAGCAGGGATGACACTTCCGCCGTAGATCCTGCGTCCCCCTGAACCAACAACCGAGCAATGACCCAGCGAATGATGAAAAGGATGTTTTTGTCCCGTTGCGCGGCGTGGTTGGTTGCCGGCCTGGCGCTGGTGCTGTCCCTGTCTACCTGGGCAAACACGATTCTGAACAACGGGGTCGTGGCCGCCGAGTTTGACGCCCGGGGACTGGTCAGCTTGGAGGATGCAGCGTTGGGGCGGACCTGGCATTTTACGAATGACAACTGTTCCGTGACCATTGACGGGGTGCCCATAAACACGTCCCTGATTGTGCCGGCCGTCAGCGCGGGTTCCAACAGCGTCACGTTTCTCTTTGTGGCGGGCAACTATCAGGTGCGGGTGATTTATGAGTTGCAGGCGGGCTGGCGCTTTGTCAGTCGTCAGATTCAGGTTGCGCCCGGCCTGCCGGGGACGTTTCGCGTGAATGCCGTCACGGCGATGTCCGCCAAAGTTCTGGACGCGGGGGCAACTGTTTACAAACCCAGCCACGCCACTGGCGCCGCTTTTTTGCGGTTTGCCTCGACGGGGCCTGACGATCCGGGCACCGGTCTCATGCTCGCCCTGCAAAACGATTTCCTGAATTGGTCCTTCAGTAGCGGCGCCTTCACGCTGTCCTATTCGCCCGACATGGACTGGAGCGACAGTTACGGTCCGTTCTGCGGTGACCGGGTCTGCCTTGGCCCCTATCAGATGATTGGCCGTCGATACCCGGCCGGTCAGGTCGCGGAGTGGCAGTGGCAGGCTACCGAGCCGGCGGCCAACGGGATGGACTGGTCGGAGATTGAGGCGTTTCAGAATTGCGTGCGCGCGTTCCTGCTGTTTCATCCGACCAAGGCAACGCGGGTGAACATCGGCTGGTGCGAAAACGACTACCAGATCGACACGGGAACCGCGGCCGGGCGGGCCGAGTATAAGCGCATCATGGACATGTGCGCGCAACTCGGCATCGACAACCTGCTTTATACTCCGGCCAACGACCCGGTGGCCCCGCTCAGTCAAAACACCGATGCGTGGGGCTGGGAGAACGTGCTGTGGTGGAACATGGGGCAGCAGATTCGCAAGGGCACCTGGCTCTGCGCCACCAGCACGTTGCCGTCGTCGGTGCAGGAGATGGTGGACTACGCGGGCAGCAAGGGACTCAAACTGCTGGCCTACGCTTATCCCAGCCTGGGCTTCAAGCAGATGCCGGAATGGACTGCGTGGTGCGGTGGCAACACGGGAGGTTACGTCGGGGTTGATACCGGCGTGCGGAGTTTTCAGGACTGGTTTGATCAGCAGCTGCTCGATTTCCACACGCACCAGGGCGCCAGCGGATATTCGTTCGACCACTGGTGGATCGCCTACGATTCGCAATCCGGTCAGCCGCCCGTTTCCAGCAAATACGCGCAGTGGAACGGGTGCCGGCGCATTCTGGAGAATCTGCGACGGGGCGCGCCGGACATCATCATTGATGGTCGCCAGCAGTATCAAAGCTTCGGGGTCTGGACCTGGCTGGCGGGCAATTATCCCCATCCTACCTCGACCGACGAGCAGCCGGAGAGCTTCAAGGCGTTCCCGGATTTGCACACCGACCGGGTTTCGGCCGACCGGCAGCGTTATACCGCGTGGTGGTATCGGATGGTGAATCTGGCGCCGCCCGAAATCACGCCTGGTTTTATCACCCACCAGACGCAGCGCTACACCAGCACCGGCGGCGCGCTCCGCACCGATTTCCGGACGCGGGACTGGGATGTTTTGGGTTGGAAGTTTTCGCTGTTTTCAACGATAGGCACCGCACCGTTCAATCTGGTCATGAACATGATTCCCGCCAAGGATCCGGACGAGTTCGCGGCGCTGTCGGCCACGGACAAGCAGTTCTGCAAGGACTGGTTCGACTGGGTGGACGCTCATCTTGAATACCTGCGCGCCATCCGGCCGATCTTGAGCCAGCCGATGATCGGGCGGGTGGACGGCACCGCGGCCATTCTCGACGACAACGGGTTTGTCTTTCTCTTCAACCCCAATTACCGGCAGTTGCCGGCCACGTTTGCCCTGGACCAGACGATTGGGCTCAAGCGCGGCGCGAAATTCATCCTCAAGGAATTGGAACCACAAGCCGGCCGGCTGATTGGCAAACCCAACGCCGGGGTCTGGAGTTACGGCGACGTGGTCAGTCTTCCCGTGAGCGGGACGACGGCCATGGTCTTGGAAATTGATCCGGCGCCCACGAATCTTCCGGTGACCCTGTTCAACGTGACCGGCGCGGCCACGCTCGATGGCGCAAATGTCGTGGTGCAAAACGCCGCCGCGGAAGTGGGCACCAGCCAGGAAGTGGCAGTGGCCGTTCCGGCCGGCGCGCAGGTGGACGCGCTGACGGTGAATGGACTGACGGTGCCGTTTTCCCGTGCGGGAGATGTGGTGACGGGTAGCGTCCAGTTTGGCGGCGTTCCGTTTGCCAAATGTCAGGCGGTTGGAACTTACAACCCGAGCTTCACGGGCGGCACCGTGACGGGAACCTGCGTGATTCCGGGCCGCGTCTTTGACCAGCTGGCGGCGCGGCGGGCGGCGTGGCCGGTGCCCTACACGGAGGATGATTTGCTGGCCACCTGGCTGGGATCCGACCGGCTCCTGTTGAACATTCACATCGCCAATCCGAGTTCAACCATGGCGGTGACGGCGAAGATCGACGGCATCGTCTTTCCCGTCAAAACCGCCTGGAACGGAGTTTATCCAAGCATGGGCGAACAGACCTTTCTTGGCTTTTATGTGGATGTTTCCCGCCTGGTGCGGGATGTGCCCCACGAAATCGAAGTCACGGTGCCCGGTTTGGCCCCCGGCCAGTTTCAGGGCCTCTATTTCGACAATGTCGAGCCGGAATATACCAGCCTCACCACCAATGCCGTGACCACCCCGGTCACGCGCACCGTTTCCGGCCGGGTCACCAGCACCACGGGGGACGGCGTGGCCGGCGCCGTGGTTTACTTCTCCGACACGACGAATGCCGCGGCACAGCCGCGGATCACCGCGACCGCCGATGCCGACGGTTTCTACCACCGCACGCTGCCAACGCCATCTTCTTGGTATGTGGCCGCCGGGGCAGCCGCTTTGAACACCTCCGCCGAGCAGTTTGTGACGGTGGATGCAATGGACGTGACGAATGTGAATTTCACTCTGGTTGCGAACTCGGTGCTGAGCGGCACGGTCGCCAGCCGCAGCGACGGGGCAGCCATCCCCGGGGCAACCGTTTATTTCTCCACCACGCCCAATGCCTCGCTCAATCCAGTCTTCACGGCGATCTCGGACGGCGCCGGCAGCTTCCACCAGCCGCTGCAAAATGGTGACTGGCACGTGGCGGCGGCGGCGCCCGGCTTTTATCCGTCGGCGGACAAGTTGGTGACCGTGGCAGGTGCCGATGTGGCTGGCGTTGCGCTGACTTTGGCGCCGGCCACGCGGAGCATTCCCCGGCCCGCAGATCTGCTCTTTGCGGGAGTCACCGATTCCTTTCCGCCCAGCGGAAACACGGGAAACTGGCCTTGCTATCAACCCTCCGGTTCGACCTTGACGGCGATGGCGACACCGCAGGTGGACGTGGTCAACGGCATCAAGTGGGAGCAAAACCTGCGGGCTGACGTGGACGGCTACGATCAGGGCGCCTACACGACCCCAATTCCTGTGAACGGCGCAACGATCGTGGTTGCGGCCATTCCTTCGCGGGTGCCCGGCTACGCAGATCCGTGGACGTCCATTGTGGATGTCATGTATGACCGGCTGGTGCTGGGCATCCATAATGGCACCGGCCGGGTCAATGTCCGGCGCAATGGCAGCCTGGACGTCAGCGCGGCAGCGATTCCGGAAGGCCAGATCACCATTCTGAGCCTGGTGTGCCAGCCGGATGGCAAATACAAGGTCTTCGCCAACGGCGCGCAGATCATGAATGTCACCACGACGAATGCCATGACGGCGTTCGTTCCCAACGTGGCCGGACCTTATGCCAGTCACATCAACGTGGGCCGCAACCAGCCGGACGCCTGGCCGACTTTCAACGGGAAGATTGGCGACGTGTTCGTTTACAAGGTGGCGTTGAGCGATGTCGAACGCCAACAGCTTGAGGCCGATCTCTACAATAAATTCATCAGCTTTTTCATCTCGGCGTCGGCCGGGGCCGGCGGCACCATTAGTCCTGCCGGGACCACTCAGGTCAGCTATCGTGGCAACCAGACATTCACCATCGCCCCGCGGCCCGGCCACGCCGTGGCTGGCGTGACCGTTGACGGCGTCAATCAGGGCGCCTTGACCGGCTTTACGTTCACCAATGTCACGGCCAACCACAGCCTCGGTGCCACATTCACCAACCTGCCGCCGCCCGGCTTGGGTTTCGCCCGCGATGGGAATGGCAATTTGGAAATAAGCTGGTCCGATGCCTACGGCGCAACACTGGAAACTTCTCCCGTGCTTGGACCCGGCGCGGTGTGGAGCCCGGTTCAAGAACCTCCGGCCCATGGCGCGGGCCGCTACACATTTACAGCCACACCGGGAGGCGAAGCCGCCTACTATCGGCTGGCCTACTGATCTGAACCGCAACCCGCATGAATACGAAGCTCATTTGTGGGAAAATATCTGAGCGTCGCATGGCCCGTCGCCTTGTGAGAAACCTCAGTCCAGGTGGGCGCCTCATGGCGCGGCGAAGGCCGCCAGCTGACCGGTTTGCGGTGGCGACCGTTGGTCCCGCCAATGTCTGGTCCGGAGCAGGGGATTGAGGCACCATTCACGGCATCGCCATGCAACTGCATCTCATTGATTACGCCATTTTTGCTGCCTTCATCGTATTGGTGGTGGCTGTCGGCATTGGTTTCAGCCGGAACGAAAAGGACAGCGAATCGTATTTCCTCGCGGGCCGCGGACTGTCCTGGTGGCTGATTGGGTTTTCCCTCATTGCCGCCAACATTTCCACCGAGCAATTCGTGGGGATGTCGGGCAGCGCGGCCGACCGGCTCGGGCTGGCGATTGCCAGCTATGAATGGCTGGCGGCCATCACCCTGGTGGTCGTGGCGTTCTTCTTTCTGCCCTATTTTTTGCGGGCCGGGATTTACACCATTCCAGAGTTTCTGGAGCGCCGTTTCAACCGGCTCACCCGGTCCATCATGGCCGTGTGCATGGTGGTGATTTACATCCTGTTGGTGGGCGCGGTGACGTATTCAGGGGCGTTGACCATGCAGACCGCCTTCGCCGGCAAGCAGCTTTTCGGCATCCTGCCCATGACGGTGACGACAGGCGCCTGGTTGATTGGTCTCATGGCGGCGGTTTACGTCGCCATCGGAGGACTCAAGGCCTGTGCCTGGGCGGATCTGGTGCAGGGCAGCGCGTTGATCATGGGGGGCGGGGTGATCATGTATTTCGCGCTGCATCAGCTTGGCGCAACGCCGCTCCATGAACTCGCTTCGCAGTCACCGTTGCCGGCCGGTTTGACGGATGCATCCAGCGGCAGCGCGAAGCTCCTCGCGTTGAATGCCGACAAGTTCCACATGGTCCTGCCGCGGACGGATCCCTTTTTGCCGTGGACGGTGCTGCTGCTGGGCCTGTGGATACCCAATTTCTACTACTGGGGTCTCAATCAATACATCATGCAGCGCACGCTCGGCTCGCAATCCCTCGCGCAAGGCCAGCGCGGCCTCGTGTTTGCCGCGTTCATGAAGCTGCTGATCCCGTTCATCATCGTGATGCCCGGGATGATCGCGTTCAATCTGTTCAGCAGCGACATGCAGGCGGCAGCCCGGCCGGGCAACGAACGCGCGCTGCAACGTTTCGCCGCCGTTCGGAGCGATCCGGACCGGGCGCAAACGATTTTTGTGGCGGACGAAGCGTGGCGGAAAAGTCACCCGGAAACCGCCGCTGAGCTGGCCGCATTCAACGCCCGTGTCAGCACGCGGGCCGCCGCCGAAGGCTTCACGCCGGAGGAGGAGAAGCTGGTGGGCTACAAATACGACACGGCGTTCGGATACCTCATCAGCCGGGTGCTGCCCGAAAATTCCGGCTGGCAGGGATTCGTGCTGGCGGCGCTGTTGGGCGCGGTGGTCAGCACGCTGGCCTCCATGCTGAATGCCGCCTCCACGATTGTGACCATGGACGTCTATCGCCTGCATTTTGATCCCGAAGCGTCGCAAACGCGGCTGGTGGGCCTGGGGCGCATCTTGGTGGGGGTGTTCATGGTGCTGGGGTGCGCGGTTGCGCCCCGGCTGGGCGACCCGCACATCGGCAACAGCATTTTTGCGCTCATCCAGGAAAGTCAGGCCTACATCTACTCGGGCATCCTGGCGGTCTTTTTGGTGGGGATGCTTGTCCGCCGTGCGCCGCCGCTGACGGGGACCGTGGGGTTGGTGCTGGGTCCGGTCTCATTCTGGGCCATCAAACAACTCGCGCCGCGCCTTTCATTTGTAAACCGCGCTTCGCTCGCGTTTGGGATCGTCATCGCGGTCATGCTGGCGATCACGGTGGTGCGTCCGCTGCCGCAGCCCGTTCAGTTGGGCACGTTCTCGCGGATTGATTTGACGCCATCCCGGGCGGCCAAGTGGTTCGGCGCGCTGGTGGTCGTGCTGACGGTCATCCTTTATCTCGTGTTTTGGTGAAACTCCGCAAAGCCTATGGAAACGCTTACTAAAAGGGCTCCGAGCAATGGAGCGGTTGCCGGCTCCTCCGTTCCCGGCAAATCAACCGGACTGCCCCGTCAGGGCGTTACAACGGCGCTTCTGGCAGACATGATGCCGCCGCTGCCAACACCGCGGCCGACGCGCGTCCTGGTGCTGGGGTGTGGCGTCAAGATGCACTTTCCTTGGGCGCGGGCCTGCCGGCTTTACGACGCGGCGGTGCGCCAGGTGACCGGCAGCCTGCCATCCGGGTGCTTCGATGTGCAGCGCGCTCCCGAGCCGTTTGAGGATCCGCGGGCCATGCTCGCGTTCTTGGATTCGCAGCTGACCGAAGGCATCGATGGGATCGTGTTTTTTCATGCGGCCTATACGGCGGGGGAGATTGGTTCTCAGTTCGGACGCTGGTGGCTGGACCATCCGGTGCCGGTGTTGAGCTGGTCGGTTCCGGACGCGGCCGCCGAACGTTTGGAAAGCAACAGCCTCTGCTGCCAGAATTTTTTGCTGAACATGTGGCGTCGGCTGGGCGTGAAATATGCCTGGCTGCACGCTGCAGTTGGGGATTCGCCCGGGCCGGTGCTGGCCCGGTTTGGCCGGACGGCGCGCGCCCGCGCCCGCTTCAAGCACGGTCGGGCCCTGCACATTGGCGGCTCCCGCGTGCCGGCCTTTTACGATGGCGAGGTTGATGAGCTGGCGGTGATGCGGCGCTTCGGATTGCGTTTTGACCGGATTGACCTTGAGGCGGCTTTTCAACATGCCCGCAAGTTTTCCGAGGCCGATCTGCGCCGGCTCCGGGATGCCATTGTCAACTCGCCGCAGTGTGCGCGGAATGACGTGCCGGACGGACAGATCTTTCAAACGTTGCGTCTCGGCCTGGCGGCGCTGGACCTGGCCGCACACGGCGGCTATCTCGGCTGCACGATCAAGAGCTGGCCGGAACTCTTCAATTGCTATGGCTGCGCGACGGACGGAGCCGTTTCGATGCTCAATGACCTGGGGCTTTGCACGGCGGAGGAGGGCGAGATGAACGGTTTGTTGTCCTCGCTTGCCCTGCAACTTGTGAGTGAGGGCGGCGCGGTGCCGACCATGATGGATTTGTCCGCGCTCAAGGCGGAGGCCAACCGCCTGGGCATCTGGCATTGTGGCGCGAGCCCCACCCGCTGGCTGAAGCGGGGCACCCAGTATGAGGCGCGCAAGCATTCCATTCTCGAAAATGCCGATCCGGCGGATGCCGTGGGGTTGATGCTCGAGTTCTTGCTGGAGCTCGGCCCGGCCACGGTCCTGCGTTACCAGTCGCCGGATGCGGCCAGCGCCTTTGCCTTTGAAGGGGACCTGGTGGACACGCCGCTGCCATTCCGCGGGGTTTATGGCGAACTGCATCCCCGGCCTCCGCACACCGCCGCGCAGATCATCGGGACGATCTTGAGCCGCGGGTTGGATCATCATTGGAGTCTCGGCTACGGCCACTGGCAAGCCGACCTGACCATGTTGCACCATTGGCTGGGCATTGCCGAACTGCCTGTGCAGGCGGCGGACAGCGCCCACGGGTTGAGTTGGAGCTGATGCGCGCAACCTCACCCAAAGCGGAAGTGCTCGTCACGGGCTTGAACTTGGTGGACGTGCTCGTGCGGCTGCCCGAGCACGTCCAATCCGGTGAAAAGCATGAGGTCGCGGATTTGGTGCTGCAAGGGGGGGCTCCGGCGGGCAACGCGGCCAGCTTGCTCGCATCCTTTGGCTGGCGCACGGGCTTCATTGCCCGGATGGGCGAAAACGCCCTGAGCTGCGTGGCGCGCCAGGAATTTCTCCGGCACGGTGGTTTGGCGGATTACTTCATCCCGGATGCGGATGCGGTGCCGGGAATGGCGTTGGTCGAGATCCATCCGTCTTCGGGTGAGCGGACGGTTTTCTATTCGCTCCGGGGTTACCGCTCGTTGAAGGCCGCGGACATTCCCGTGGCGGATGTCAAGCAGGCCAGGCTGGTTCTGGTGGATGGCTATGAAACGGCCGCCGCACAAACCATGCTGGAAGCTGCGCGGGACGCGGGTTGTTACGCCGTGCTGGATGTCGAAGCCGGCGATCCGGCCGTGCTCCGCCGGCTGATCGAACTGGGCACCGACATTATTTTGCCGCTCGGCGCGGCGCAACGGCTGAGTAACACCCGCGAACCCGCGGCCGTCTTGCGCAAGCTGGCCGCCTGGACTCGCGGGCAGTTGCTGGTGACCGACGGCCGGAACGGGAGTTGGGCCCTCGCCGCGGACGACGTCCTCCATCAACCAGCTTTTCCGGTCCGGGCCGTGGACACGACCGGTTGTGGGGATGCTTACCATGCCGCCTATGCCTCGGCGTTGCTCGATGGCTTGCCCTTGGAGCAGCGCATGGAATTCGCCTCGTGGGTGGCCGCCCATGTGGCACTCGCCATCGGCGGGCGCGCCAATCTGCCCACGCGACAATCCATCCGCGAGAGCGATCTCGGCCGGTTGTCACCGGCGTTGCGCGCACACCTGTTGAAGACCTCATGAAAGCCAGACTCGAACGCAAACTCCAACGAATCCGGGAAAACCCCGCCGGCCGTGAATTCATCCTGGCGGATGCCAAGGACGCCGACATGTGCTGGGGAATTCCAAGCCCCGGCGAGGTGACGTCGGGCGGGCGGGCACGCTTTCGCACCCTGCCCGAGTTTCACGACCAGATCCGGCAGATTGTAAAACAGGGCATCGTGGACATTCTGCTCGCGTCGGTTTCGACCATGAGCCGCCTCGCCTCGGTGGAAGATCTTTTTGCCCGTTCGGAGGTGACCCCGGCGGTCCGGGTCAACGACACCACAGATGTGTGGTGCCCGCGCGGCGGCAAATACCGCGAATTCCCGTCGCTGTCCTTTGCCACGTGCCACCTCGAGGAAGCGCAATTTGGCCGGCTGGTGCCGCTGCCAAAGCAAAAACCAATGGTCAATCTCGGGCTCTATTCCGTCACCTTCAACAACGAGCCGCATCTTGACCGGGAAGCCCTGCTGGCCTTCAAGGCCTTTCGCGACGCGGCTGGCCGGGCCGGGTTTGCCTATTTTCTCGAGGTGTTCGCGCCGAACACGCAGGCCGGACTCCGGCCCGAACAAATTCCCGCGTTCGTCGGTGATCAAATCTGCCGCATGCTGGCGGGCGTTCCCCTGGCCGGCCGGCCGCTCTTCTTGAAAGTTCCCTACTTTGGCCCGCGCGCATTGGAGGAACTGGTGGCCTATGATCCCACGATGATCGTCGGCATCATGGGGGGCAGCAGCGGCACCACTCTGGACGCCTTTCAATTGTTGGCGGATGCCCAAAAATATGGGGCCCGGGTGGCGCTGTTTGGCCGGAAGATCAAGGATGCCGAAGACCCGCTCGCGTTCATTGCGCTGATGCGGAAGATCGTGGACGGCCAAATAAAACCCGTTGAAGCCGTCAAGGCCTACCATGCGGTTCTCCAGCACCGGCGCCTGAAACCGCGCCGCGCGCTGGCGGACGACCTCAAACGCACGCCTTTGAAAAACGGCTACGGCCGAAACCGTTGAATTCATCCCATGCAAACGAAGCTGCATCAAAACGTGACGGCCTTTCTGGCCCGCCCGCTGCCCCATTACATCGGTGGCCGCGAAGTGGCCCCCGGGCCGACGGGCGAAGTCATCAATCCCTCCGATGGTTCGGTGCTGGCCCACGTGTCGTTGGGCGGGGCAAAGGAAATGGATCTCGCGGTGGCGGCGGCGGCGCAGGCGTTTCCGGCCTGGGCGGCGCTGCGGCCGAACGAGCGGGCCGTGGCCTTGCATCGCCTGGCCGACGCGCTGGAGCGGCATGCCACGGAATTGGCCCAACTGGAGTCGCTGGACGTCGGCAAGCCGATCACGGCGGCGACCGGTTTTGATGTCCCTTTTGGCATCCAGGCACTGCGCTATTTTGCGGACCTTGCGGTTCAAGCGCACTACCGCGTGCCGCTGGCCATTCCGAATATCGAAGCTTTCACCTGTCGCATGCCCTACGGCGTATGCGGCTTTATTTTTCCGTGGAACTTCCCCTTCACCCTGTTGTGCTGGGGCATCGCACCGGCACTGGCAGCCGGCAACACGGTGGTGGTCAAGCCTTCGGAAGTGACACCGTTGACCTCGTTGTTCGTCGCCCAACTCGCCGCTGAAGCGGGCCTGCCATCCGGGGTCATAAATGTCGTCACCGGCACCGGTGCGCAGGCGGGCGCCGCGTTGGCGGCGCATCCCCGCATCAAACGCATGTCCTTCACCGGCTCACCAGCCGTGGGCCGGCAGGTGGGGGCTGCTTGCGGGCAGAATCTGGTGCCCTGCAAGCTCGAACTGGGAGGCAAGGGGGCGGCGGTTGTCTTTGATGATGTGAATGTGGCGGATACGGCCCGCAAACTGGCGGGCGCCATCACGTTGAACACCGGTCAGGTT
The DNA here is from genome assembly GCA_035765895.1 of Verrucomicrobiia bacterium. NCBI lineage: Bacteria > Pseudomonadati > Verrucomicrobiota > Verrucomicrobiia > Verrucomicrobiia bacterium. Next base: position 16,901 of record DASTWL010000085.1, read on the forward strand.
TGTTGCACGGCCACGCGCTGGATGATTCATGAGCGAATTTACGATGCCTTTGTGGACGCGGTCCGGGCCGCATTGCGGCAGACGCACATCGGTCCGGGACTGGATACGGACTCGCAGATGGGGCCGCTGGTCAGCGAAGTGCAACGCCGGCGGGTGCTGGGCTATCTGGACCGGGGACGGAGCGAAGGGGCGGCGGTCCTCCTGGAGGGCGGACCCTGTCATTTGCCCGACCATCGCGGGTTCTATGTCACGCCCGCCTTGCTGGCCGGCACCGAGGACAACGTCTGCTGTCGTGAGGAAATTTTTGGTCCGTGCGCCTACCTGGTCAAATTCACGGACGAAGACAAGGTTGTGCGCCAGGTCAATCAGCTTGCCTATGGTCTGGCCAACAGCGTCTGGTCGGCGGATTTGGACCGGGCAAACCGCGTGGCGGAGCGGATGGTGGCCGGCAACAGCTGGATCAATGCGCACAATGTTTTCGCCTACGGGCTGCCATATGGCGGCGTCAACCTCAGCGGCCTGGGAGGCGGGGTAAACAGCCCGGAAACCTTCAACGATTATCTGCGTTCCCAGACCATTGCCCGACCGCTCACCTGATGTCCGCTGCCCTTGAGTTTTTGAAGCGTCTTCGGGACGACGGGTGTGTTCGCTCGGCGGACGCGTGGCTCAGCCCCTTGGGCGGCGGCGTCTCCAGTGAAATTTATCTCGTGCACGACGGCGAAGAACGCTTTGTCGTGAAGCGCGCCCTGGCCAGGCTCAAGGTCGAGGCGGAATGGTATGCGGACGTGGCCCGCAACCGGACGGAGCAGAAGTGCCTGGCTTGCGTCGCGACCATCCTTCCGGGAGTCGTGCCGGCCGTTCGGTTCGCCCGCCCCGATGCAGGGTATTTTGCGATGGAATACTTTGGAGACGACTGCGCGAACTGGAAACAGCTTTTGCTGGATGGCACTTGCGACCCGGCGCATGCCCGCACGGCCGGTTGTGTTCTCGGCGAAATTCATCGGCAGACCGAAGGTCGTCCGGAGTTGCGGGCGCAGTTCGACACCGGCGCCAATTTTCACCAACTGCGGATTGCCCCCTATTTGTTGACCACCGGGGAACGCCATCCCGCCTTGCGCGACGCCTTCATCCGGGAAGCGCAACGGCTCATGGAAACCCGCGAGTGTCTTGTGCATGGTGATTTCAGCCCGAAAAACATCCTCATCAAACGCCAACGCCTGATTGTGCTCGACTGCGAAGTGGCATGGTATGGCGATCCCAGTTTCGACGTGGCGTTTCTGCTCAACCATTTCTTTCTGAAAGGCCTTTATCATGCGCCGCGACGTCCCGGGTTGGAGGAGATGATCCTCGCATTTTGGCAGAGTTACTGTGCCCGGCGGCCAGCCAGCCGGGCAATCATGGAGCGTCGCGTCGTTCAACTGCTGCCCCTGCTGATGCTGGCGCGGGTCGATGGCAAATCACCGGTCGAATATCTGGAGGCTGGCCGAAAGGAGTGGGTGCGGCGCTTTGTGACCCATCATCTGGGCGGCGCGGGCATGGACTTGGAAACGATCACCAGCCATTGGTTTGACCAGGCAGGTTCGTTGTCACCAGTGGAGGCAGGAACATGAAGATTGCCACCGTTTCGGCCTGGCAGATTTACGATTCGCGCGGTTTTCCGACCGTGGAGGCTGAAGTCCGGCTGGCCAATGGCGTTTGCGGCCGTGGCATGGCGCCGTCGGGCGCTTCCACGGGGCAGTTCGAGGCGCTGGAATTGCGGGATCGTGATCCGGCGCGGTTCCGCGGCAAGTCAGTATTCAAGGCCATCGCTCACATCGAGGGCGAAATTGCCGCGGCCTTGAGCGGGCGCGACGTCGAAGCCTTTGACCAACGGGATGTGGACACACGTCTGATCCAACTGGATGGCACGCCCAACAAGAGCCGGCTCGGAGCGAATGCGATCCTGCCCGTTTCCATGGCGGTTGCGAATGCGGCGGCGGCGGCGGCCGGCAAACCGCTCTTTGAGTATCTGGGTCAGGGCCAGGGCCGGGTTCTGCCGATCCCGGAAATTCAAATCATTGGCGGCGGTGCCCATGCCAACTGGCGGACCGATGTGCAGGATTATCTCTTGATCGCCGTGGGCGCCCGCAGCTTGTCCGAGGTGATGGAGATGACCCACAACGTATACCATGCGGCGGGGGATTTGCTCGCCGAGCGCGGCAAACGCTGTGGTGTTGCGGATGAAGGCGGTTACTGGCCCGACTTTGAAACCAACGAAGCGCCGCTGGGCTTGCTTGTCGAAGCCATCAGCCGGGCCGGTTACCAGCCGGGCAAGGACGCCGCCCTGGCGCTGGATATTGCGGCCAGCGATCTCTATGACGCGGAGACGCGGCGGTATCGCTTCAATCTGGAGGGACGCGATTTTAGCTCCGACGAATTCATCGCATTGATGCAAACTTGGTGTGAACGTTATCCCGTCGTTTCCCTCGAGGATCCTGTGGCCGACACGGATTGGGACGGCTGGAGGATGATCACGCGGCGCCTCGGCGGGCACGTTCAACTGGTGGGGGATGATCTGTTCACAACAAACGTGGCGCGCATCCAACAGGGCGTCGAACGGGCGGTTTCCAACGCCGTGCTGATCAAGCTGAATCAGATCGGCACCGTGAGCGAGACGATGGATGCAATTCGTCTGACCCAGAAGGCCGGCTGGCAGCCGATCGTTTCCGCCCGTTCAGGAGAAACGGAAGACGCCTTCATTTCACACCTGGCCGTGGCCACGAACGCAGGGCAGCTCAAAGTCGGCTCGTTTGCCCGCAGCGAACGCATGGCCAAGTGGAATGAGTTGTTGCGCATTCAACGCCAGTTGGGATGCCACGCCCGGTTTGCGGGGTTCCCCCCCTCCGCGGCGGCCGGCCCGCCGGGCATGACGCCACCGAGGTCAAACTGATCCGTCACAAAACCGTCTCATGCCACCGTTTGTTTCCCGTTCCAAGTCCACCGGCTGGCAGCCGCAGGTCTTCCACTCCAAGCTGAGCTGCGCCCACCGCTGCCGGGTGTCCACCTCGGGCGGCCGCTCGAACTGAATCCACACCCAACGGCCGACCACCTCGGCCAGTTCAAAGAACCGGGGCGAACGGCGCCGCAACAGGCCCAGCAAGGTTACGGTGTCCACCGCGCGATTCACGCGCCGCCGCGCGAAGTTGATGCGGGCCAGCCCGGGGCTGCGGGGTGATGCGGTTGAAGTGTCACTGCCGGATCGGCTCCCGAGCTCTTCAAAAGGTCGTGATTTGTTTTCATGGTCCTTTTTTGCGGGTCGTGACGCTGCACGTATTCGGTCTGTCGCTCTTCACCAAAAAGCCGAGCCCCCGGCCCTCCTGCGTGGGAGTAGTCTTCAGAGGGCACCGCGCGAGGCGGGCGAAGCGGAGTGGAGTGATCCGACGCGGAAACGTCGGAGTCAGGCAAGAAGCCCGCTGCCAATCTGCGACTTACTGCGAGATGCGAAGAAACCAGCAGGGGACGATGCAAGGTCGCAGTCTGGCGGCGCCTCCATCGCAGTCACCCCCCCCGCATTTGGATGGGCAGCCGGGTGCTAATCGGTGCCCACATAATACTCCACTTCTAAACCTAGCATGATCAAGCGGTGCGTGATCACATCGTTAGCCAGACACATGCCGAAGGCTCAAATATCTTTGTGATGGCCGATGGAACGAAGGTAAAGACATGGCAGCGGCAATGCAGTTTCAAAAATCCACGCCGAGGCCGAGCACAAGGCGGAAGTCGTCGGGCTTGGGTTCAACCCCGTCGGCGCCGACTTTTGGCTGGCTGATGCGATCCCAAACGAAGGAGACGTCGAGGTCGAAGCGTTTGGTGAGTTCGAGGGAGAGCGTGCTGACGGAGTGGTGGGTGGTTTCACCGACCTGCCGGCTGGTGTATTGGCCACGATATTCGAGGAGCCATTTGATGCGATGGGTGATGTCCCATTTGAATCGGCTGCCGAAGGTGAGTGCGCCAGTGCCCTTCTCAGTCGGGTCGCCCGGCTCGGTGGAATCGAACCAGGCATATTGATAGGCGGGGCCGGTGGTGATGTTCCATTCCATATCGGGACGGTCAATGATGTCGTAGCCGATGCCGACGCCGCCGGTCAGCCGGTGTTTCAAGTTTTGAAACGGGTCCTTGTAGTATTCAACACCGGGCAGGACGAGATAGAAGCGCTGGGAAAGCCAGAGGTCGAACTCGGAGTTGATGCGGTGATTGTTGGCACTCTCGACGCCATCAACGCTGCTGACGTTGCCGATGTAATCGAGACTGAGGCGCGTGTCGGGCGTGCGGCGCTGGAGATGCAACTGAGCGTTGTATTCGACGGCCCGAGTGTTGCCGTCCCGTAACGTGAGACCGAGCGTAGCCTGACCGGACCACAGATTCCGCTCCTTGGAACCGCCGGGCGTGAGACTCTGGAGCTGATCGCGGGGCAGGACGCTCGCGTTGGTGCCGCCCACCGCCACCTGTTGCGGAGTGATGGCGACCGGGCCAGAGAACGTCTGACCCGTGATGGACAAGGTGTCGAGCGTGCGGGGGGAGCGGAGCTGGCGGATGTCCTTCCAATCGAACGACAGGTCTCCGAGTTCTTCGCTGAAGAACTCGAGGGTCCGATCCTGCATGGCGTTGAGACGACCCTTCAACCATTCACCGGACTTGAGTTGGATCCAGTCGAAAGAATCAGCGGGGGGAACCCAGTCCAAGGCCGGCAAGGTGGCGTTGGTGGGGAGTTGATGGTTGATGGCTGGTGGTTGATTGGTCACAAGCACAACGTTAGTGACGATGATGTAGTTGGTGGTGATGACCTGCGCGGGCGCCGAACTCAACTCGCTGCTGACGCCGGGAAGTAGCGAGGCAAGCCAGAGCATGGCTGAGGCGATGAGCACCGGACTGGAACGGCCACTGAACCGACAGGCTGGAAGGCCCGCCTTACATTCAGCGGAGGAGTGCGCTGACACGTTCATGTCATTTGATGAGCGGCAGTGAAGCGGCCAGTTGCAGGTCGAGCGCGGCGTTGATCTGGTTCTCAATCTGGAAGAACTGCGCGGCCTTCTTTGCCGGCACGACCTTGCAAAACCTTTTGAAGTATTTCCGTTTCAGGTCGGTGCGCTTCTCCTCCAAGTCGAATGATTTTTTGGCGAGGGCACTGGCCTGTGCGTCGGTCAGGTTTTGATAGGTGCCGACGTAGTCGTTCAGCAGCGACAGGCGCTCGTCCAGCAGTTTGTTAAGTTCGAGCGTGTATTCGCTGTGCAACGGCCAAAACTCGACGGACTCGTCGTCCGTGAAAGAAATGTTCTGAGCTATGATGAGGGTCTTCTCGGTCTTCAAATCTGAGCGAGCCAGTTCGATAAAGGCGCGCAGGTTGCCCGCGTCCACTGTCTTGCTCGTGGCGGAGGCCGATTTACTTCCGTCACCAGATTGGGCGAGGGCGCACATGACGGCGACACCTACAAGGAGGCCGAGACCCGCGATTCTTGTTGGGAGAGTTTTCATAGGAGCGAAAGTAGAGATTAAGAGCCGATGGCTGGGACGTTCAGTTGGCGAGCCTCACGGTGATGGGTTGCGTGAGGGTGAACTCCAGCAATGTGCCCGGCGGAACGGTGATGGTCTGGCCCTTCTTCAAGAGACTGGCGGTGGCGCCGATGGCCGCGCCCTTACCCGCACCATCGCCGCCGTCCACGATCGCGCCGATGGCCGCCCCAGCAGCAGCGCCACGAGCAGCCTTCTTGATGGAAGCCTCTCCGGCCTGTTGGAAACCGCTGGTGGCGATGGGGACGGGACTGCCGCCCACGACCATCTGAGCCAGCCGGAGGTCGAGAGTAGATTTTCCAAAGGCCCGTCGAGCCTGGGTGGAGCTTTGGACTTTCCCGTAAATGACCGTGCCGGCCGGAACCACCACAACGCCGTTCTCGACAAGGTTGTATTCCAGCTTGGTGGTGAACGTCGCACCCGCGGCATTATGAGAGGAGACGCTGTCCATCATGCGCACCAAGAGAGTGGTGCCGTAGGCCAATGTCGCTGTGCGAGGGGCGGCGGCTGGGGCCGGTGCAGCACTCGGAGCGGCGGTAGCCGTTGCGGGAGGAGTGGTGAAGGTGAGCGCGATGATCTGGGAAGTCTCGATCACCTGCTGACCAGTGGGCCTCACCCGGTTTGATGGACACCTTGGAGGGGCGGTGCGCATAGGTGTTTTAGTTTAGTTGCAGTTCAAAGTCCACCGGGCTCTGGTAACCGAGGGCGCTGTGGCGCCGTTCCCGGTTGTAATACCGTTCCGCGAA
>DASTWL010000086.1 GCA_035765895.1 Verrucomicrobiia bacterium
GTGTTCAAGCTGAACCTGCCAAACACCTGCGCGAAATGCCACGCGAACACCAACCTCACCAGCGAATATCACATCAGCAACCAGAACGCCGCGGCGCAGTATCTGGACAGCATTCACGGGCGGGCGTTGCTGAAGATGGGGCTGGTGGTCGCGCCGTCGTGCAACGACTGCCACGGCGTGCATGACATCAAGCGCAGCATTGACCGAGACGCGCCGATTTACCGGACGAACATCGCCAAGACCTGCGGCAAGTGCCATCTCAAGATCGAGGAGACCTACGACCAGAGCATTCACGGCAAATTGCTGGCCACGGGGCACAAGGAGGCGCCGGTTTGCACGGATTGCCACACCGCGCATCAGGTCGAGACGCCGCTCGACGGGCACTTCAAGCAGGTCAGCGACCAGCGTTGCGGCAAGTGCCATCAGGAAAGCCTCAAACACTACCGCGACACGTATCATGGCAAGGCGATGGCGCTGGGCAAACCCAACCAGGCCGCCGACGTCGCGGCCTGCTACGACTGCCACGGGCACCACGACGTGCTGCCGCCGACCGATCCCAACTCGCGCCTCTCGGCGCAACATATCGTGGCCACGTGTCAGCAATGTCATCCGCAGGCGAACCCGGGCTTCGCCTCCTACCAGCCACACGCCAATCCGCTGGACAAACAGAAGTATCCCGCGCTCCACGTTGTGTTTGTGTTCATGACGAGCCTGCTGGTGTGCGTGTTTGTGTTCTTTGGGCTGCACACGCTCGCCTGGCTGGTGCGCGCGGCCTACCTCTACTGGCATGACTCGAAAAAGTTCCGCGAGGCCAAGTTCAAGGTGGAACAGGACGACGAATGGTTCACGCGCTTCGTGCCGTTTGAACGCTTCCTGCACTTTTTGGTGGTGACGAGCTTCTTGCTGCTGGTCATCACCGGCATGCCGCTCAAGTTCTATTACACGGACTGGGCGAAGACGATTTTCAGCGTGATTGGCGAGGCCGAGGCGGCGCGCACGCTGCACCGGTTTGGGGCGCTGGTCACCTTCCTTTACTTCGGCCTGCATGTGGGAAACCTCCTGCTCGGCTCGTGGCGCAATCGGGGCCATTTGCGCGACCCGCAAACGGGAAAGGTCAGCATCCGGCGCTTCTTCAAGGCGCTGTTCGGTCCTGATTCAATGGTGCCGACGTTGCAGGACTGGCGTGATTTTGTGGATCACAACAAGTGGTTCTTCGGCAAGGCCGGCAAACCGCAGTTCGACCGCTGGACATATTGGGAAAAGTTCGATTACTTCGCGGTATTCTGGGGCGTGGCCATCATTGGCGCGAGCGGGCTGATCATGTGGTTTCCGGAATTCTTCACCCGCTGGCTGCCCGGCTGGATCATCAACGTGGCGCTCATCATTCATTCCGACGAGGCGTTGCTGGCCGCCGGCTTCATCTTCACCATTCACTTCTTCAACACGCATTTCCGGCTGGAGAAGTTTCCGATGGACACCGTGATCTTCTCCGGGCGCATTTCGAAGACGGAAATGCTGCACGAACGCAAACGCTGGTATGACCGGCTCCTCGCGTCCGGCAGGCTGGACGAGCACCGCGTGCGGGACGAATGGGAACGCTGGAAGGGCATCGCCCGCTTCTTCGGCTACTTCTTCTTCGGGCTGGGCCTCGTGCTTCTGGTGCTGATTGTTTACGCGATGGTGTCACGCCTCGCGCACTGAGGCCGGCCTGCGTGCTCCGGGTTGTGTAGTCGGCCGGAACCCTGATCAACGGGTTGTTGCGCCCCGCTAGCGCAGGCTTGCCAGAATCTTCTCCGCGACGGCGCGGGGTTGGGCCGCGGCGGTGATGGGACGGCCAATCACCAGCCAGCTGGCGCCCGCGTCCATCGCTTCCCGCGGCGTCAGAGTGCGCTTTTGGTCATCGGCCTTTTCCGCGCCGGTGCGGATGCCGGGGGTGACAAGCTGCACGTGGCCCGGCAGCAATTGTCGCAGCTGCACGATTTCCAGAGGTGAACAAACCAGCCCGCGCAATCCGGCCTTCACAGCGAGCTTGGCCAGCCGTTCAACCTGGCGTCCCGGGTTGGGTTCACAACCAATCTCGGCCAGCGTGTTGGCATCCATGCTGGTCAGCACCGTCACGCACAAAATCAACGGCGGATTCAAACCGGCCTGCGCCGCGGTCTTTTGAGCGGACTCTTCCGCGGCCTGCATCATCTCCGTGCCGCCGCTCGCGTGGACGGTCAGCATTTGCACGTCCAGTCGCACGGCGGAAGCAACGGCCTTGGCCACCGTGTTCGGGATGTCGTGGAACTTCAAATCCAGAAAAACATTGGCCCCGGTGCCGCGGATGCGTCGCACCACTTCGGGCCCCGCGGCGGTGAACAGTTCCTTGCCGATTTTGAAGGCGCCCACGACGGGAGCCAGTTCATCGGCGAGGGTGATGGCCTGATCGATCGTGGGAACATCCAGCGCGACAATGATTGGATTCTGCATGGGCCAATTAAAACGGACGCTGGCCGGGCCAACAAGGTTCTTCCGCCGGCCGCTGGTCGGCGCGTTCAAATGGAGCCGTCAAAAGCGGGCAGGCCATCGATGCTCTTTTGATTCTTGCGGGCGCGGTAGGCCGCCAGCTTTTCCGGGCCCTGATTGGCGGTCCATTGATCGAGCGTGTTGCGGTGGCCTTGAAACGCAAAGAACGGCACCGAGTAACCGCAGGAATCCGACACGCGCGTCACCGTGATGTGGATGATGGCGCGGGTGCCATCGTGCGGGGGAAAGAGCTTGGCCAGTTCGATGAACCGGGCGTGGTTCGGCGTGATGACCGTGCCCTCGCCGTGCAGGCGGACGATCTTGGGCGGGCCCTCGAAGGCGCAGAACATGATGAGGATCCGGCCGTTCTCGCGCAGGTGCGCCGCGGTTTCAGCGCCGCTGCCCGTGTAATCCTGATATGCCACTTCCAGCGGGCCAAGGATGCGGAACGCCTCGCCGCCCTTGGGCGACGCGTTGATGTGTCCGTCCGGCGAAAGCGGCGCCGAGGCGACAAAGAAGACGCGCTGCCGTTGAATCCATTCCGCCAGTTCCGGGCCGATGTTCTCGCGCTGATGGCTCATGACGGGCGAAGCTTTTCAAAGGTCCGCCGTCACAACGGCAAGGGTGAAGCCATCGTGGCCCTTGCTGCCGACGGTCTGGACGGTTGTGGCGCTGACGCGCCGTTCTGCGGCGAGCAATTCATGAAGCCGGCGCACGGCGTGCACGCGGGAATCATCACTCGTTGGGTCAATCACCGCCCCGTTTCGCACGACGTTGTCGGCGATGATCATGGTTCCGCGGCGGGAGAGTTTGAGCGCCCATTCGAAATACGCCGGATAGTTTTCCTTGTCCGCGTCGATGAAAATAAAATCGAAGGGTTCCACCCGCTCCGCGGCGAGTTGCGGCAAAGTGTCCAGCGCCGCGCCGACCCGCACCTCCACCTGATGGGCGACGCCCGCCCGGGTCAGATTCGCTCGCGCCACTGCGGCGTGTTTGGGTTCGAACTCCAACGTGATGAGCCGCCCGTCGTCGGGCAGGGCACGGGCCAGCCAGGTGGTGCTGTAACCGCCCAGTGTTCCGATTTCGAGGATGTTTCGGGCGCCGTGGGCGAGGGCCAGCAGGTGCAGCAGCTTGCCCTGGCCGGGCGTGACGTTGATGTCCGGCAAACCGGCGTCGCGGCTGGACCGCAGGATCGCGTCCAGGGACGGGTCTGGCGGGACCAGCAGGCGGTTGATGTAGTCGTCAACGGCGGTCCATTGCTCCTGACTCATGGCGGAGCGGATTGTGAAGGCTGCCTCGTTCGAATCAAGGGCGCAGATGCGGGCGCGTGCTGGCGCGAAGGGGAGCCCTTTTCGCAGTTGCGGTGAAACCCTGCCTAATAGATCAACGGCAGCAGGCATTTGGTTCTTTGCTGGTATCGGCGATATGGCTCGCCGAAGGTCTCCACCAGCGCGTTTTCTTCGAGGCGGAGGCGCCACAAAATAATCGTCAGAACAGGCAGCAGAATGATCCGCAGCGCGGCCAGATTCGCCATGGTCAACGTGACGCCGAACGCAGCGCAAAGCAAAAGCCCGTTCCGCATGCTGGCACGTCAGGGTAACGGAATGTCGTCGATATGAAACGGCACGCGAGTCACCGCGCCCGGCGCGGCCACGTAAACATAAAGGCTCAGCCGGGCGGGCAGGGTGGGGGGCACAAAGCTGTAGGCCAGCAGGTCATTGACCGAACTGCTGTTCCCGGCCGGGATGAACAAGCCATCCGCCCCGCAGAAGCCAAAACCGGCCAGCCGTTTTTTCGGATCGCTCACTTTCAGCACCACGTAATTCTGGGGCGATTGCTCCGGATTGCCGAGCACGCCGGGAAAAAGCGCGCTTTCGTCGCGCTGCTTTTGAGCAGTCCAAATCTCCCTTGCACCGGTTTCGTCGGCCCGTTTCGTCGCCGCTTCAAAACTTTCCTTCGAGTGATAAATGAGGTGAACCCCGAGCCTCGCCAGGGCAGGGCTGTTGATTTTCGCTCCTGGATGCGCGCGGAATTTATCCACCACGACCACCCCGCCGTTGGCGATCGTGGGTGCGTATAGCTCCAGTTCGCCGCGTAGTTCCTTGATGACATGGGCGCTGCGGCGGGTGGCGCGCAACCTCACGCTGCCAAAGCGCGTCTGGCTGGGCCGCTCCTGATGCCAGCCGCGCAGCGGAATGAAACCCACGTTCCCGCCCGTGCTCCAATACTCGGACGCAGCCGGGTTGGAGGAACGGAGGTCCGTGCCGGCGTCATCCACGACCACCAGTGGCCGCACGCCCAGCACCGAGCTGTAATTGGTAAGCATGTCACCCGCGAACTTCAGGCTCACGTAACACCGGCCGTCGGCACCGCGGATTTCGCGAACGCTGACGGCCTCGGCGGTGATGGCCGGCGGCGGCGCGGTTTCGGCCGCGTTTGCCAAGACCGCACTGGTCAGAATCAACGCGGCGGGAAGAACCCGGTGCCATTCTGCGACCAGCCTCATCCTGCGAGCCAAGGCTTTAGGGCGGACTTGGTGGTCATGCATCGCTGATGTTTCAAGGATGTGGCAACCACGGGCAATTACAACTTCCCGGTGAGAAGAGAATGCCCGCCGGTTGGGCGGCAGGTTTGGCGAGGATCGCCGCGGGCAAAAGGCCAAAAAGTTCCGGTTGGAAATACCGGTGTGAGTGTGCCACAAGTAACCCCCTTCCGGTCCTGACCGGCCGGCATGGTCAAAGCATCACCGCGACACGTTTTATGAGCCACAAAATCGCCATCATCACCGGAGGTTCCCGCGGCATCGGCAAGGCCATCGCCTTGCGCCTGGCCAAAGCGGGCGTTGATTCCATCGTCACCTACAAGGCATCGCAGGCCGGGGCCGGCGAAGTCGTGAAACAAATCGAGGCGCTTGGCGCCCGCGCCGTCGCCGTGCCGCTTGATGTCGCCGCACGCGATTCCTACATGAATTTTGCCGCCGTGGCGAAAACCGCGCTCGCAGGGCTCGGGGCGACGAAATTCGATTTCCTCGTCAACAACGCCGGCATCGGCCTTTCACAGCCGTTTGCTGAAACCACCGAGGCGCAGTTCGACGAGATGATGCACGTCCATTTCCGGTCCGTCTTTTTTCTCTCCCAGACGTTGCTGCCGCTCATCGCCGACGGCGGGCAGATCGTCAACATCTCAACGGGCACCAGCCGGTTCGTGCTGCCGGGCTATTCCATTTACGCGTCGCTCAAGACCGCCGTGGAAGGATTGACCCGTTACATGGCCAAGGAACTCGGCCCGCGCAAAATCCGCGTGAACGTCGTTGCCCCGGGCGCGACGGAAACCGACTTTCGCGACGGATTCATCCGCAGCAATCCGCAGTTTAAAAAGATGATTGAAAGCAACATCGCGTTGGGCCGCGTGGGCCAGGCCGATGACATCGCGGGCGTGGTCAACGCGCTGCTGTCCGACGATGGCTACTGGATCAACGGCCAGCGCATCGAAGCTTCGGGCGGGCAGATGCTGTGACAGCCAGCCAAACCGTCCGATCAAAATCCGGTCAGCACGATTTTGCCGATTGCGGTGCCGCTTTCGATCAGCGCATGGGCTCGCTTCAGATTGGTCGCGTTGATGGGGCCCAGGTTCTGCCGCATCGTGGTGCGGATTTGGCCGGCGTCCGCCAGCTTGGCAACTTCATTCAGTAACTTGCCCTGTTCGTTCATGTCGGCCGTTTCAAATCGGGCGCGGGCGAACATGAATTCCCAGTGCAACGAAATGCACTTGGGTTTCAGCTTGTTGATGTCCACGGGGCGCGCGACATTTTCAATCAAGGCCATCGCGCTTTGCGGCGCCATCGCGGCGATGATCTCGTCGAAGTGCTCCTCGGTCTTGGTCAGGGCCAGCACGTAATTCACGCCGCCAGGCACGATGGTTTTCACCTGCGCCGCCAGCGGCTGGCGATGGTCGACCACGTGATGTGCCCCCATCTCGCGGCACCACGCCTGGGTTTCCGGGCGCGACGCGGAGGCGATGACGGTGAGCCCGGTCAACTGGCGCGCCAGTTGCGTGGCGATGGAACCCACGCCGCCCGCGCCGCCGATGACCAGCAACGAACCCGGGCTGGACGGGTTGCGCGGGATTTTCATCCGGTCGAACAGACATTCCCACGCGGTGATGGTGGTCAACGGGAGCGCCGCCGCCTCGGCAAAACTCAGGCTGGCCGGCTTGCGCCCGACGATGCGTTCGTCCACGCATTGCAGTTCCGCATAACAACCCGGACGTCCCACGTCGCCCGCGTAATAGACTTCATCACCCGGCTTGAACAACATCACTTTGCTCCCAACCGCCTTGACCACGCCCGCGGCATCCCAGCCAAGAATTTGCAATTGCCCATCCGGTCGGCCCGGCCCGCCGCCGGAACGAATTTTGGCATCCACGGGATTGACGGAAATTGCCTGGATTTCTACGAGCAGATCACGCGGTCCGGGTTGGGGCGTTTCCGCCGTCAAATCGAGGAAACTGTCGGGATCGGAGATGGGCAGGGATTTGTGAAAGCTGACGATTTTCATAATGGTTTGAGAATTTTAATTCAGGATTTGGGGGCGGGTGGCACGGCTGAAAACAGCGCAACCAGCCCCTCGGCCAGAGTCGGGTGCGTAAAAATCATGTCGCGCAACGTCGTGTAGGGAAGCCCGGAGAGCATCGCCACCTGGACGGCAGCCATGATTTCTCCGGCCTCGACTCCAAACGCGGTGAAACCGAGGATGCGATCAGACTTGGCGTCAATCAACCCCTTCATAAAACCGCGTGTTTCGGAAAGTGTGCGGGTTCGCAACGCAGCTGCCATCGGAATTTTCGTCAGACGATAGGGAATATTCTTTTGCCTGGCTTCCGTTTCACTGAGTCCGATGCGGGCGAGTTCGGGATCAGTAAACAAACAAAACGGCACCTGTCGTCTGGTGGTCGCCCGGTTGCCTCCCGCGAGATTGTCCCGCACGATGCGAAAATCGTCGAACGCGATATGCGTGAAATGCGGGCTGCCTGCACAATCACCCACGGCAAAAACATCCGGCGCCGTTGTTTCGAGTCGCTCATTGACTTTGATGTAGCCACGTTCGGTGAGTTCTACTCCGGCCAGTTCCAGACCAATGCCGTTGGTGTTTGGCGTCCGTCCGCCGGCCACCAGCAGATGCGAACCGACGAGAACCGTTTCGGTTCCCGCTTGAGTCAGATGAAGCTTCACTGTTTCACCGGATTTTCCCTCGACTTTGGTGACACGGGAGCTGGTGAGCACTTCAATGCCTTCGTCGCGGAACAACCCGTGAATGGCCTCGGTCACATCGTCATCTTCGCGATGGATCAACCTTGCGTTACGATCAATGACGGTCACCCGGCTGCCGAAGCGTCGCATGGCCTGCGCGAATTCGAGTCCGATGTAGCCGCCGCCCAAAACCAGCAGATGCTCCGGTATGTGGTCCAGCTCCAGCGCTTCAATGTGCGTGAGCGGACTGGCTTCAGCCAGACCCGGAATCGCGTCAATCGTCGCACGCGTGCCAACGCACAAAATAATCTTTTCACCCTGCAACCGGCGTTTCGTTCCGTCCGGCTGCGTCAGTTCGATGGTTTTGGGAGCGACGAAGCGCCCCGAACCCATGAGCAGTTCCGCGCCGCTGGATTTGTAATTGGCGAGGTGCACCTCAATGAGGCCGGCCACCATCTTGCGTTTGCGCTCCCGCACGACCGTCATGTCTATCTGGCAATTGTCCTTGCTGATGCCGAATTCACCGCTGCGGAAGAAATAGTTGGCGACCTTGGCGCTGTGGATGAGGTTTTTGCTGGGAAGACAGGCAATGTTGGGACACGAACCGCCGATGTATTTTCGCTCGATCACCGCCACGCGTTTGCCCCGTTTCGCGAGCGTCCAGGCGATGTATTTCCCGGCTTCACCGCTGCCGAGCACAAGGATGTCGTATGTATCTGTTTTCATGGAGGAGGGTGTGACGGGCTGCTCCGGTAGCTTAATGAAACGGGATTTCCCTTTCGTTGGCAAGCAGTGATGCGGCCCGCAACCCAACATTAGCAGCGCGCGAAAATTACCTTGAAGGAATTACGCCATTCAACCCAGCGCGGGACGGTCCAAGCCGGACGGGCGCGGACCGCACCCCTGGGCTGAAGGATGGAATCCAGTTGGGATGCGGAGCGCGGCGTTCACGCCGCTTCAATGCGCAATTTTTCCAGCGGTAAATTTTGCAAAGCCTTACAACTGTGGACGGTGAAGCGGCCTAAAGGCCGCGCTCCAGGAAAGCGCCGTAGGCGCGGCATAGTTGTTGAACACAATTCACAAAATGAAAAAGCCCCGTCAGGGGCGGCATAGTGGCCGTGCGCAAGCACTCCTGACGGAGCTGGAAATTCTGGGCGCGGGGTTTCTACAAAGATGGCGCGCCTACGGCGCTGCGAAATTTCCGCAAACCATTTTCCCGCAGCCCAACCGCAACGCGGTTGCAGCCTTCAGCCCAGTGTTGGACGACGTAGTCGGCCTAAGCTGGGTAGGATGGGGATAGGAGAACAACCCTGAAGGGGTTGCAGCCACGTCGCGAGATTTTTGATGCAACCCCTTCAGGGTTGAAAATGATTTGGGAACGTGAACCCAGGGTAGTCGCTTCGCTCCAACCCTGGGCTGAGGGATGGAATCCCGTTGGGATTCTCGGAGCGCGACTGTGTCCGCAGGACCAGTCGCAGCGCGTGAATGAGTGAAGGCGATGGGCAATTTTTAACGGCTCTTCTATGTGGATGTGCTGCGGCTGGTCTGCGACACAGCCGCGCTCCGGGAAAGCGCGGGAGGTGCGGCATCGTTGTAGAACGCCGATTCACCAAATGAAAAAGCCCCGTCAGGGGCGGCATGGTGGCCGTGCGCCAACACCTCCTGACGGAGCTGGAAATTCTGGGCGCGGGGTTTCTACAAAGATGTCGCGCCTACGGCGCTGCGGAATTGACCTGAAAGATTTGTTTGCGGTGATATTCCAAGAACGGACGATGATCTTCCGTCAAGCCGGTGATCTTTACTGACAAATTCAGGCCGACTTGCAACAGCCGATCCCTGTATGGCTCTGAAACCAGAATAGTGCCGTCGTCTGCGAACGAAATGTATCCGAGGTCAAACGTGCGGTGGTAGAGCAATGACAATGCTATCCCGTTGTCTGGGTTAATGCGGTCGAAGTCTGATGCAACTTGCCACGGCTTGATGTGGGCAGCCGTAACCAAAATATCTGCTCCGGTAGCTGCACAACGACCTTGCGCACGTTCGAGAACCAAACGGCGGAAACGGTGCTGACCGAGTCGAACAGAAATTTCCGAACGCTTGCTTGTAGCATCAAGACGAGCTTCCTGAATGACTCCCAGCAATGCACTATCGCTGCCTTTCTCAATGCTTTCTTGCAACTCCGCAATGATGTCGTCGTATTCCCCGACAAGATTGTTTATGTCGCGATGGTCAGACTCGGTTTTGGCAACAGACTTATACTCCAGCGTAGCTTCCTTTCGAGCTTGGACAGCCATCATCAAGGCACGAGCCTCACCAAACTTCCTGATGGAGAATCTTGCCGTTTTTGGTGTGCCGCCACTGGGTCTAGGACAAGTCATTTGCCAGTCGCGTGCAATCGTTCCGCTGGGCAAAGTGGTTTCGGAATAATTGACGCCGATGATTCCTGTCCGGTTGTTTTTCTGAAGACTCATCCGCAAAAGCGGGCGAGACGGACGCAGGTGCGGATTCTTTTCAAAAAAAGCATTCCGATACTCGCGTGCTTCTTGCAGCGAGACATCGGAATGTCGTCCTGAATCGGAAAAACTCTTGGTATGATAATCAGGCGTGTGTTCCGCGATGCGAAATTGCCACAAGTTTTCGCCGCGATACAAATACTGAATATCGAGTTGTTCCTTTTCCTCTGAGGTCATGAAAACAAGCGCGCCTGTCCATCACTTCTTCTTCCCATGCACCTTCGCCGCGACTTTCAGGCGCAGACCATTCAACCGGATGAAGCCGGTGGCGTCGTCCTGGTTGTAGGCCTTGGTCGGGTCGGCTTCCATCGTCGCGATGTGCGGGTTGTAGAGGCTGACCTTGGACTTGCGGCCGGCGACCATGATGTTGCCCTTGTAAAGCTTCACGCGCACCGTGCCGGTGACGTTCTTCTGCGATTCCTCGACGTAGGCCTGCAACGCCTCGCGTTCGGGCGCGAACCAGAAGCCGTTGTAAACGAGTTCGGCATACTTCGGGATGAGCGCGTCGCGCTGGTGCATGACTTCGCGGTCCATCGTGAGCGATTCCATCTGGCGATGCGCGAAATGCAGGATCGCGCCACCGGGCGTCTCATACACGCCGCGGCTCTTCATGCCGACGAAACGGTTTTCCACCATGTCCACGCGGCCGACGCCGTGTTTGCCGCCGAGCTTGTTCAACGCCTTCATCACGCCGAGCGGGTTGAGCTTCTTGCCGTTCACCGCAACGCAATCGCCCTTCACAAAATCGAGTTCGACGAATTCGGGCTTGTTCGGCGCGTCTTCGGGCAGGCAGGAGAGCGTGCAGAAGTAGCCGCGGTTCTTGAGGTCGTAGCTGTCATACCACGGGTCCTCGAGAATGCCTGCCTCGTATGAGATGTGCAGGAGGTTGCGGTCCATCGAATACGGCTTCTTGGCGCTGGCCTGCACGGGAATCTTGTGCTTGGCGCAGTAATCAATCATCTCCTGGCGGCCGGGAAATTCGTTGCGATAGCGTTCGTCGCGCCACGGCGCGATGACCTGCAAGTCGGGCGCGAGCGCGGCGGCGGTGAGTTCGAAGCGCACTTGATCATTGCCTTTGCCGGTGGCGCCATGGGCAATCGCGTCGGCTTTTTCCTTTTTCGCAATTTCCACCATGCGTTTGGCAATGAGCGGGCGGGCGATAGAGGTGCCGAGGAAGTATTGTCCCTCGTAAATTGCACCGGCGCGCATCATGGGGAAAATGAAGTCGCGCGCGAATTCTTCCTGCAAATCATCAATGTAAATTTTGGAAGCGCCGGTCTTGATGGCTTTCTTGTCGAGGCCCTTGAGTTCCTCTTCCTGGCCGATGTCGGCGCAGAAGCCGATCATCTCGGCGTTATACTTTTCCTTGATCCAGGACATGAGCACCGAGGTGTCGAGTCCGCCAGAATACGCTAAAACGATTTTCATGTGGCGGGGATTAAAGGCCCAAAGCCCCGCGTGGGCAAAGGGAAAATGGACGCCGCCGCCGCGGGTTTCCGCGGAGCCATTGCGGACGCTGGGGGCGTCGCCTGGCGCAGCCCGGGAATCGCGCGATTCCCTTTTGCGCCAGCTTCCGGCCCGGCGGGCTTCAGGGATTCAAGCGCACGCGGTAAAAGCGGTTTGTCGTTACCGGCGGATCGATGTCGATGAACTGCGTCACCGGTTCCCGTGCGGTCAGGTTGGTGAGGCTTTGCCAGTTCGGATGGGCGAGGTCGCCGGTGAATTCCACGGTGTAAGCGCGGTTCAACAACGTCGTCCAGCCAAGGGCCACACCGTTGGTCGTGGTGGAGCAGTTGAAGACGGCCGGTGCCGTGCCCGCGCCGGGGGCCAGACACACGCCGCGGAACAACTGGTTCGCTCCGGCGGTTGCCAGGGTTACCGCCGGCGAGGCCGGGCCATTGTCGGTGATGCTCACGAGGCGATTGTTGGCTGATTCGGCGGTGGTGGCGTAAAGGATCGGTTGCGCCCCGCTGAAGTCGGCGGTCAGTCCGCGCGCGCCGAAATTGGTAAGTGAGGCAAAGGCGTAGCTCAGTGCCCACGCGCCGCCCGTGTAATCCCAGCGCTGCACACCGCCGGTGCCGTTGAGGCTGTCATCGGCAATGTAGGCGGTGGTGCCGTCGGGCGTGAAGGCAAACGCATAGGGACTTGCTTTGGCGCCGCAGCTGATGAAGACCGCGGCGCTCGTCGGGGAGTGGGGCGTGCCGGAAATCTTCCAGATGCCGGGCGTTGATTTGGTGGTGCTGAAATAGAGATCGCCGCCCGAAACCTGGATGGTCGTGGAATTGGCGACCGTGCTTTGGACGGTGTTTGTGGGGCCGGCGCCGAAATAGAAGGTGCCGCTGTTGGCCCCCGCGCCCCAGTAGTTGCCGCGGCCGTCGGTTGCGCCGGCGCGCAGGTTGTTGCCGCCATATTGGTTGGTGGTGAGGGCGACGATGGAAAAGCTGCCCGCCGCATCCAGAATGCCCAGCGCGCGCGGCACGACATCGGCAGTGGCATTGCCCAGCGATGACGCGCTGTTGGTCAAGGCAATCTGGTAGCCGGCGAGCACCAACAACCGTCCGTCCGGCGAGCCGGACAACGCGCCTTCCGAGGAGGCGCTGCCGCTGATGATGAACGCGTTCGTGGCGTTGTCAGGAATGGCAACGCTGCCGGCGAGGACGCCATTGGTCTTGAACTGGTCGATGAAGACGGAGTTGCCGTGGCTGCTCAGACTCTCCGAGCCGTCGCCGACGCGGAGGACGGCCAGATTGCCGGCGGCAAACGCGGCGGCGCTGCCGGCTGCCGCGTAGCTGTTCTGGGTGACGAGCGCGCCCTGGGCGGTTTTCACCGTGAGCGGGGAGTTGCCCTGCGTGCTCAGAAATCCGCCGAATGGTCCCTGCACGAAGAGGTTTTGACCGGCATGCGGGCTGGCCGCACGCGCGCGAAACGCGTTCACGTTGGCGGCCAGATAGAGCGAGCGGCCGGCGGGGATGACGGTGCCCGGGCGCATCGTGAATTGCACGGCGCCGTAAAGCTGCCAGCCGGAGACGTCCATCGCATAGCTGTTCGTGTTTTTCAGTTCGACATACTGCTCGCTGAGATTGCCGCTGACGGGGTTGTAATCCCACGCATTGATGAGCACGACGGCGTTGGTGGGCTGCGCGGCGGGGATGAAATCACCGTTGAGCACGGCGTTGGAGCCGTAGAGAAAATTGCGCCGGCCGGGCAGGTATTCCGCGATGATGCGCTCCGCGTCATTCGGGAAAATGCTGTAAGTGGTGTTGCCCCATGTGGGGCCCCAGGCGTTGTGGTCCAGCGCCGCGTCCGACGGATTGATGCCGGGCGGATTCATGGCGTTTTCGTATTGGCGGATGAGCGGTTCAAGCACGAGCTGGTTCGTCGGCGTGCCGGGCGGCATGAGAATGGTGTCCATCAACGTGCGCAGCCGGCGCAGATACATCTGGCGGAACTCGCCGTTGGTGAAGACGAGGTCGAAGAGCCGGTTGGCCGGCCGCCCCTGCTGCGCGGGATTGTAAAAGTTCAGGACGTTGTTGGTGTAAAGCGTGTCCGTGAAATAGCCCTGGCTGTCCAGCCAGTTGCGTCCCCAGGTCAGGTCCACGTCCCACGGGGTGATGGCCCACTCGCCAGTGCCGTTGCTGTCGCGGTAGAGATAATAATTTTTATGGCCGAGATCCTGGCTGCTGACGATGGCCATGTCCGCGAAATAACTGATGGTCTGCGGCCAGTTGAGGTTGTCCCACGCGTAAAGCACCCGGTTCGTGAGCGGCAGTGATTCGTTCAGGCTGTTGATGAGGGTGCCGAGATCGCTGGTGTCCTCCCATTCGCGGGTTTTCTTCTCGTTGCCGGCGGCGCTGGTCATGGCGTTATACATCTTGTAAAGCGCCCCGTTGCCGTCCAGGCCGATCCGGTCGAGCCACAGATCGTCGCCGTGCTCCACCAGGTCTTCAATGCCCCAGAACGCGCCGTTCATTTGCACGCGGACCGGGAACGAGAACAGGCCAGCGCCGCCGGACAGCGCACATGTCGCGTAGGTGAGGGTGGTGTGCATCCGCGACTTGTCGCCGTAATTGCTCAGCAAGATGACCTTTTTCTCGCGGGCGCCGTCGGGCCGGTAGAGAAACTGGTGGTCCTTCGGAAAATCGAGGTTGTGGCTCTTCTTGGGCCAGCCGACGGAGGACTGACCGTGAACGTAGATGGTGAGGTTGTCGTAAAGCTCGTTCAGGTAAAACAGCGAAGCCGACGTGCCGGTGCGGTTGTCCGCGGCGGCCGGGTTCTGAACGAACAGGTGCGCCACGGGCAGTTGCGACTGGATGGACGGATCCGCCACGACGGTGCCGAGATACTGCTGTGACTCGTTGGTGTTGGCGAAAAACGGCCAGCGCGAAACGTTGTTGGAAACATCCGTGGCGGTGACGTAGTAGCGCAGCATTTGTCCCGCCGCGGCCGCGCCGCCCGGAATGGTTGCGGTCCAGGTGCCGTTGGTATCGGCGGCCGCCATGCCCAGGTTCGTTTCGGGATTGAACATCACGCGGTAGTGCAACGTCACGTTGGCGATTGGGTTGAAGCCGGGCGTGACGATTGCCGTCACGGTCACCGGCGCGCCGGCATCGGGGACGTTGGGCGCATGCGCGGCCCCCGACATGACGGGGCCGTAATCACTGGGGCTTGTGCCGTTGGGCTGGCCGGGCGTGGGCCCGCTGAAAAACCGTTCGCCGTCCGCCGTGTCCACAATGGATTGCCCGACGAGCTGGGCCTGCATGAGGAAGTCCGTGTTGGTGGCGCTGATGTTCAACGCCTGAATGGCCAGCACGTTGGTTCCGGGCTGGAGCCACGCGCGGGCGGCGCTGACATCGAAGTCCGCCCATTGCACCGCGTCCGGGTCCAGATGCCGCCGGGTTGCGGTGGCATTCCAGGCGGGTGAAGCCGGGGCATTCGAGGCGGCGACAAGGTGGCCGTTCAGGTAAGCCACAAAACCATCGTCATAGCGGATGAGCAGGTGGAGGCTGTCCGGCACGGATGAGGTTTCCACGTTGAACGGCAGGCGCACCCACGCGGTGGTGTTGCGGTCGAACATTTGCTGGCGCACATCCGTGGCGATGTAGTTGGTGAAATTGACCTGCAGTGCGGCGTTGCCGACCAGGGAGGCGATCTCGTTGGTGGCCAGGGCGCGCTCCCACACGGCCACTTCGTCGATCATGCCGGTGAAATAGTTGCCGCTCGGATCGAAGATGCCGCCGCCGCCGACGTTGAAGTTGTATTCCGACTCGCCAAAGTTCTGCGCGGTGATGGCGGCATTGGTCTTCACCGGGACGCCGTCGAAATACAGCGTCAACCGGCCGCTGCCGCCCACGGCCATGATCTGATGCCAGGTGTTGTTGGCGAACGGATACGTGGCGGAAACCGAACCGGCCGGCGTCCAGATTTGAATGCTGCTGGAGGAGTTGAAGCCGAATTCCATCGTGTCATTCTGACCGAACAAACCCGTGCGGCCGGCGGGCGTGGTCGTGGGAAAAATCCAGCCGGCGATGGTGAATTCGGGCAGGTCGTTCACGAGTTCATACGGGCCGCCAACGTAGGCGTTGGAGCCGTTGAAATACGGCGCGTAGTTGTTGTCTTCAAAGCCGGGAAAGGCGGGCGGCCGCGGCCCGGCCTCGCCCAGCAACAGACCGCCCTCGTAGCCAGCAATGTCCTGCACGCCCTCGGTGCCGCTGTTGCTGGCGACATCACCGGTCAGCTCATTGAACCGCCAGTAGGCCACCGGTTCGGTGGCCTGCACCTTGGCGGCATACGACTCCTCCTGCGGATCGGCGACGCCGGTTTCGTAGCCGATGCCGTTGGTTCCGCTGGACCAGGTCGAATCATCAAAACCGGGCTGTTGCCAAGCTCCTTCCGCCGCCGCATTCGTGGGAATCAGAAAGCGCATTGGTGCATTGCTGCTCACCCAGGTCTGGTTCGTGACGCGCATCCCGATGCCGTAGGAAACGTCGGGAAACTGGGACGGAAACTGCGGCGCGAACTCGGAGGCGGTCGTGCCGGAGGGCGTGAACAGGCCGAGGTATTCACCATCGGCGCCGAGTTTGAAATTCGTGTGCAGCGGCGCGCCCGCCACCGCGCGGTCCTTGCCCGAGGCGAAGACCACCAGAAAGCTGTTTGCCGGCAGGTTGGTCGCGGGGAAACGCCATTTGCCGGGATTCCCGGCGCTGTCCGAGAGCGCCCAGTTCAACAGATTGACCGGCGCATTCGAGGCGTTCTGAATTTCGATCCAGTCCGAGTCATCCCCGTTCTCATCGGCCAGCGTCCGCGTGTTGCTGGCCATGATTTCACTGATGCGAACCTGGGCCGAACCCACCAGACAGACAGAGCACAACGCAAACAGCGCCAGCGGAATCGGTCTCGGGAGATGCATAATCACGCCGATTATGGCTTCGGCTGCTCCCTTGGGCAACGCATGACAGCAATTTAGCCGCTACGCAATTTGGGGGAGCGAACCCGGGGCGAGCCCGTGGAGTGGACGGCCCGGGCGTTGGGCTGCGCAACCGAGCCGGACGCTTTTCTCAGGGCACGGTCAACTTGAACACCTGGTCGTCAAAGCACAGGACGTAAAGTTCGCCGTCCGCGTCCTCCGCGAAGCTCGCCACATTCTTGGGTTGGGAGAGGAGCACGCCGTGTTCGGTGACCTTCCCGTCCTGGTAGCGCAGGCCCCAAATCGTGCCCATGGCAAAATCCGCATACACATAAACGCCCTGCAGGGCCGGGTATTGCCTGCCCCGATAGACGTAACCGCCGGTGATGCTCAAGCCGGGGCCGTGATCAGGAAAACGCGATTGGGCGAGCCGGTCGGGCCGGTGGGGATATTCGATGACCGGGTCAAGATAGCGCGCCTGGTCCGGGCCGGGCTTGAAGTGATGAAAGCCCTCGCGCACGCACCAGCCGTAATTGCCGCCCTTCACGATGATGTCCACTTCCTCCCATTCATCCTGGCCGACGTCGCCGGCCCACAGCATCCCGGTTTCGCGATCCCAACTGTAACGCCACGGATTACGCAGGCCGTAGGCCCAGATTTCCTTGCGCACGCCGTAACGGTCCGATTCGCCCACAAACGGATTGTCCTGCGGAATCCCGTATTCGAGGTCCTGACGTCGGCGGCCGTCGCCGTCCGTCGAGCGCGTGTTGACGTCGATGCGGAGAATTTTTCCGAGCAGCGAGGCGGTGTTCTGGGCGTTGTTGTGCGGATCATTGCCCGCGCCGCCGTCGCCCAGGGCGATGTAGAGATAACCGTCCGGGCCGAAACTGATCAGGCCGCCGTTGTGATTGCCGTAAGGTTCCGGCACCTGCAGCAAGATGCGCTCGGAACCGAGGTCGGCCTTGTCCGGATCGTTCGCAGCCACCTTGAACTCACTGATGACGGCGCGGCGCGGATTGTGCTGGCTGTAGTAAATGTAGAAGCGGCCGTTGGTCTTGAACTGCGGGTGAAACGCAAGACTGAGCAGGCCTTCCTCATTGTCGCCATGCGGCTTCCGGTTTTCAATGTTCAGGAACTCCTTCGCGTCCGCCCCGTCGCTGCCCTTGTGCACGATGTGAATGCGGCCATCCTGTTCGACGACGAAGCAGCGGCCGGAACCGTCGGGGGCCTCGGTCATCCACACCGGGCGATACAGTTTGAGGGAGGGGAAAACCCGTTCGAGCGCCACCTTGGGCAGGGCGGCGCGCGCGAGCGGCGCCGCGGCCACGATGGTGACCAGAACCAATCCGCTGCCGAGCCGACGAATGATGTTCAACATACGCGGAGCTTACGGACGCCGGTCGGGGCGCACAAATTCAATTGCTTCCGCGCGTCCGGGCCATCCCGGGCTGCCGTTGCCGGCTCACCGGGGCTGCCGCATCAGCAGGAAGTTTTTCAACGCCGGCAGGTCGTCGGCATTCAGCAAATCCACGCCGGCCGAATACTGCTCCTGCCAAATCGGCTCGCGGTTCGGGGCGCCCCAAAAGCGAATCAACTGGCCGGATTTATGGGCCGCCTGCACAAAGCCGCGCAGCTTGCGGCGCTCCACGTCAGGCATGGGGCCATTGGCGCGCCATTGGAAATGGCTGTTCCAGTCTTCACTGATCCAAGGCACGAGGCTTGTCGGAGTATGGTGCTCCGCATCGGCCAGAAACCCGTCACAAGCGGCGTAGCGAACTTTCGCCGCCGCCAGCGCCGCTCGCGGGCGGTTGCCGCTAATGACCACCGTGACGGCGTTCGTATAAACGTTCGTGCCCACAAACCGGGTGAGCATGTTGGTGTAGTTGCTCAGCACTTCGCGCAGCGCGGCGTAGGTGCGGTTGGCATCCGATTTGATGTCAATCAACAGCCAGAACGATGGACCGTGCGCATAAACCCGTCCGCCGTTTTGCTTCACGCGCACCGCCAGTGGATCAAGGTAAAGCTTTTGCAATGTCCGTTCACGATTGAAAAGGACCGGCAGGTGATTCACCAGCAACTGCCCATCCACCAGAAAAATGTCCGCCTCCACGCTGTTGAAACCGCAGTCCAACGCGTCGAGCAGGGGACGCTTCTGCTCATAGTCATTATGCGAGTGAGCCTGCGTGAGGACTTTGGGAGGATCCACCGTCGCGCTGGCCAGACTTGGAGCGACCCATGCAAGAGCCACCGCGGCAGCCAGAAGAACGGATTTCATGGGGCCCAGCTTAACAGGAATGTTGAACAGGCCAAGTTCATCTCACCGCGTTTCGCATGGAGCCGCGCGCGGCCAGTCAAATCGCCGCCACGGTTCGGCCGGGCCGCGCCTCAAATCAGGTGGCAGAACATCGCGTCCCGGAGCTTCGGCTCGAACCACGTGCTCTTCGGCGGCATGATCCCGCCGGCGTCGGCGATGGCCATCAGGTCTTCGATGCTCGTCGGGAACAGGCTGAATGCGCAGGCATATTCGCCGCTGTTCACCAGCTTCTCCAGTTCCGCCGTGCCACGGATGCCACCCACGAAGTTGATGCGCTTGCTCGTGCGCGGATTATCAATGCCGAACAGCGGCGCGAGCACGTGCCTTTGCAGCAACGTTACGTCGAGGCCTTCGATGGGATCGTTCGTGGCCGTGAGTTGCGGTCGGAACTTGAGCCCAAGCCACTGGCCGCCGAGGAACAGGCTGAGGTCATGCTTGGCCGCGGGTTTCGGATTGCCCCCGCTGGTGATCGTGAACACGGCTTCCAGCTTGGCCAGCAACTGGCTTGGGCTGAGACCGTTCAAATCCTTCAACACGCGGTTGTAGGGCAGGATCTGCATCTGGTTGTGCGGGAAAATCACCGTGAGGAACGTGCCGCTGTGGCCCGCGCCTTTGCGCGCCTGGAACACGCGTCCGGCCGCCGCGCTGCGGTGATGACCATCGGCGATGTAGAGATGCGGAATCTTCGCAAACTCCGCTTCAATCGTCTTGAGGCTCGCGGCGTCGGTTACGGCCCACGACGTGTGGCGCACGCCGTCCTTGCCGGTGAAATCCACGGCCGGCGTCCCGGTGATCTTTTGCGCGATGAGTTCGTCCAGCGCGGGCACGGCGCGGTAAGTCAGGAACACCGGGCCGGTTTGCGCGTTCAACGTTTCGATGTGACGGACGCGGTCGTCCTCCTTGTCCACGCGGGTCAGTTCGTGCTTCTTGATGACGCCGCGCAGGTATTCGTCGCAACTGGCCGCGGCGACGAGGCCGACCTGGCTGTGTTGGCCCATGATCTGGCGGTAGAGGTAAAAGCTCGGTTGCGGGTCCTGATACAGCGCGCCGTCGGCGATGAGCTGCTGGAAATTCTCCTGCCCCTTGGCGTAAACCTCCGGTGCATACAGGTCGGTGCCGGGCGGCAGGTCAATTTCCGGTTTGCTGACGTGCAGGAAGCTGAGCGGGTTGCCCGCGGCCATCTGACGGGCCTCCTCGGAGGACATGACGTCGTAGGGCAGCTCGCAGATGCGGCTGGCCAGTTCGGGCTTGGGACGCAGGGCAGCAAAGGGCTTAACGGTTGCCATAAGGGCGCGGAAGATAGGCGGGTGGGGGTCGCAAATCACGCAGTTTTTGCCCGAATTAAGTCTTGCCACGACCCTTTTCATTGCTACTTTCTGCGCTCCTTTAATTTTGGAATTTTATGGCACGCATTTGCAAAGTCACCGGCAAACGCCCGATGAAGGGCAGCATCATCTGGCGTTCGGGTAAGGCGAAGAAGCTGGGCGGTATCGGCACGCACGTGACCGCGATCACCAAGCGCAAGTTCTACCCGAACCTCCAGCGCGTGAAGGCATTGCTGCCCAGCGGCGAAGTCCGCTACATCCGCGTGGCGGCCAGCGCGCTCAAAAAGGGCCTCGTCGTGAAGGCGCCCAAGCGCAACTGGAAGAAGGTTGAGGCGAAGAAGGCGTAACGGTCTTACCAGACACTTTTGAAAGCGAGGTCACTTGGCCTCGCTTTTTTGTTTCGTCGCGAGGCCGGCACCCCGCTTGAGCTTGTCGATATCGGCTTTCTCAATGAAGGAAATGATGTTTTGCCAGGTGGGATTAAAATCAAATCCGCCGTGCTCCATTTCGTCCAAGGCCTGAGCTTTGGTCCACCCGCAGACGGTAATCCGATACATGGCGCACATCATGCCCGTGCGGTCGGCGCCGCGTTGGCAATGGACAAAGATCGGGCAATTGTTCGTGTCCGTCGCGGCTTTCAAGAATTTCACGACATCTTCCTCCTCCGCGTGCCAAGGCTTTACCTTAAAGTGGATGCTTTTCAGTCCAGTCCCGGTCAGCTCGTCTTTGTCGGAGTGAAACGAGCGGAGGTTGATGACGGTCTTCACGCCCATGGCTTTCAACTGTTTCATGCCTGCCGCCGTTGGTTGCGCGCCGCGATAGAGGTTAGTGGTGATCTGGAAGCAATTGCTGATGCCGGTCACTGTCACAGGCGTCGCCCAATTGGCAGGCCGGTTGGTTGATTCTTGAGCGCTTGTGCTGCGAACCAGGAGGAGCAGCGCAATCAACAGCGCAAAAGTGCTTCCCGTGCGCTTCATCGTGATTTTGTCGCTTTCATCGTGGCGCGTTTCATTTCGCGGTCTGAATCGCGTTTCTTCAAATCCTCGCGCTTGTCGAACTGTGCCTTGCCCTTGCCGACCGCGAGCGCCACTTTCACGCGGCCGTTTTTCCAGTAAAACGACAGCGGGAACAGGGCGTTGCCCTTGACGGACGCGAGTTCGAAGAGCTTCCGGATTTCCGCGCGGTTCAGCAGCAGCTTGCGCGGGGCCTTGGGCGCGTGGTTCTGAAGGTTGCCGTGGGAGTATTCCTCGATGTGGGCGTTGTGGAGCCAGACTTCGTCGTTGTCCACGCGCGCGAAGGCGTCCGCAATCTGGCCTTTGCCGGTGCGGAGCGACTTCACTTCGGTGCCCTTGAGCACGATGCCGGCCTCGAAGGTTTCGAGGATGTGGTAATCGCGCCGGGCTTTGGAGTTGGTGACGATGTCGGCCATAATGGCAACAGCCGGAAGGTTGCCCTTCCGGCTGTCGGAAATTCCAGTTTATTCGCGGCTTAACGCTTGCGACGCTTCTTGGGGGCTTCGTGGGGCGCCCCGGTTTCCGGCATTTCCCAGCCGATTTTGTCTTCCAAAATTTCCATCAGGGCAATGTCTCCGGCCCCCAGCGAGTAGGCGTTTTCGACGAGCGGCCGGCTGATGCCACCGCTGCCGGCGTTCAACTGGCGCACCCGGCGCGACACCACGTTGATCAACGTGTTGGGGTTACCCACCTTTTCCAGAGCCTTCTTTTGCAGTTCTGCGTTCATTGTATGACCCGCTTTGCGAGCGAGCGGGGGAAAGTAACGGTGAAAACCCCGTTGGCAACTCCAAAATCCTTGGATTTTTGCGTGAATGTTGCCGCTCATCGCCTAAAGTCAGGGCATGAGAAGCTTTCTTGCCATGACGGTTTTAATGACTTCGCTGGCCACACTGTGCGCGCAATCGCCCGATTCCTTCCCGCTGTGGGCGCAGGGCGCACCAGGAGCGCTGGGGACGGCGGACAAGGACATTCCCACGCTGACGGTCTATCTGGCAAACCCGACGAACGCCACGGGGGCGGCGATGGTGGTGTGTCCCGGCGGTGGTTACGGCATGCTGGCCCCTCATGAAGGTGTCGATTACGCGCGCTGGTTGAACGAGGCGGGCATCACGGCCTTTGTGCTCAAATACCGGCTTGGCTCTTCGGGCTATCATCATCCAGCCATGTTGCAGGACGCGGCGCGGGCGTTGCGGACGGTGCGGGCGCGGGCTGCCGAGTGGCACGTTGATCCGCATCGCATCGGCATCATGGGATCATCGGCGGGCGGCCATCTGGCGTCCACGCTGCTGACGCATTTTGACGCCGGCGATCCCAATGCGACCGATCCGATCGAGCGCGTCAGTTCGCGGCCGGATTTGGGCGTGCTGTGTTACGCGGTCATCACGATGGAAAAATTCACGCATCAGGGATCCAGGGACAATTTGCTCGGGGCGCATCCGTCCCCGGAACTGGTCACGGCGCTTTCGAACGAACAGCAGGTCACCAGCAACACGCCGCCATGTTTTGTCTGGACGACGGACGAGGACAAGACGGTGCCGATGGAAAACTCGCTGATGTTTGTGGAGGCGTTGCGGCGGAACGGCGTGCCGTTTGCCTTTCACGTTTACGAAAAGGGCGGCCACGGCATGGGGCTGGGAACTTCCGAATGGAACCCGGCCCGCCGTCATCCCTGGACGCGCGACTGCCTGTTCTGGCTGGAGCAACACCACTTCGCGCAGTGAGGCCGGCGTATAAAGGCCGGTGCCAAGTGTAATTGCGCCGCGGAACGGGCGCGCGAAAATTGGCGGACAATGTGACGGAATTCAACGAGGTCCTATGAAAACACTATTCATCGTTGTGGTGGCGCTGGTCGTGCCGGTGTTCTTTGTGCTCACCTACTTCATCAGCTGCTACAACCGGCTGGTGCTGCTGCGCAATCGTTTCAAAAATGCCTTCGCCCAGATCGACGTTCAACTGAAACGCCGGTATGATTTGATTCCCAATCTGGTCGAAACGGCGAAGGGCTATCTTAAACATGAGCGCGGCACCCTCGAGGCGGTGATTGCCGCGCGTAATGTCGCCTCGACCGCGAACGCCCGGGCGGCGGCCAATCCCGGCGACGGCGGCGCCATCAAGGAACTGTCCGGCGCGGAGACGGCGCTGGCGGGGACGTTGGGCCGGTTGTTCGCCGTGGCGGAGGCGTATCCGGACCTCAAGGCCAACACCAACATGATGGCGCTGATGGAGGAATTGACCTCGACCGAAAACAAGGTCGCCTTCGCCCGTCAGGCTTACAACGACTCGGTCATGACCTACAACACGCAGCGCGAAGTGTTTCCCTCGAACGTCATTGCGGGCATGTTCAACTTCGCGGCAGCGGAGCTGTTCGTGGTGGATCAGCCGGAGCAAAAGGAGGCGCCGAAGGTTCAGTTTTGAGTTCGTCGCCCCGCGCCGGAAAGTTTCCTGCGGGAAAATTCGCCGGGCCGCGTCGTGGGCCGCGTGACGTTTCTCCGGCAGCGTCAACCTTCCGTCAGCCATGGACTTTTTCGCGCGACAAGACAAGGCCCGTCGCAACACCAAGGCGCTGGTCGTGTATTTCCTGCTGGCGGTCGCCGCGCTCGTGCTGGCGGTGTATCTCGTCTGCGCGCTGATTTTTGGGCGCGGCCATTTTTGGCAGCCGCAACTCTTTCTCTGGGTCTCGCTCGGCACCGTGGGCGTGGTCTGCGTCGGCTGCCTGACCAAAGTGGCGGAACTTTCCGGCGGCGGCGCCGCCGTGGCGGCCATGCTCGACGGCGCTCCCGTGAATCCCAACACGATCGATGCCGATGAGCGCAAGCTGCTCAACGTGGTGGAGGAGATGGCCATCGCGGCGGGCGTGCCGGTGCCGCAGGTTTACGTGATGAACCACGAGCCGGGCATCAACGCGTTTGCCGCCGGTTATTCGCCGAGCGACGCCGTGATCGGCGTGACGCGCGGTTGCATCCGGCAACTCAACCGGGACGAACTGCAGGGCGTCATCGCGCACGAGTTCAGCCACATACTCAACGGCGACATGCGGCTGAACATCCGGCTGATCGGCCTGGTCTTCGGCATCATGTGCCTGGCCATTGTGGGGCGTGTGCTTCTTTACGTGCGCAGCGGTTCCAGCCGCGACCGCAACCCTCTTCCGCTGCTTGGGCTGGCCCTGATTGTGATTGGTGCGGTGGGCGTGTTCTTCGGACGACTGATTCAGTCCGCGGTGAGCCGGCAGCGTGAATTCCTGGCGGACGCTTCGGCGGTGCAGTTTACACGCAATCCGGCGGGGCTGGCGGGGGCGCTGAAGAAAATCGGCGCGCTCGGACACGGTTCCGAGCTGACCTCCGCGCATGCGCTGGAGGCAAACCACTTGTTTTTCAGCAACGGCACGGCTTCGTTTGCGGGCCTGTTCGCCAGCCATCCGCCGTTGGCGGAGCGCATCCGGCTGCTTGACCCGGCCTTCGACGGCGACTTTTCCCAGGTTCGCCTGCAGCCGGAGAGGCCGGCGGCCGGGCCGGAAGGCCAAACGATTCCCTCGGCTGGGCCGGCTGGGATTCCCATCCTTGGCGGACGCGCGGGAGCCGGGTTGCCGCCAATCATTGTCCTGCCGGGCGCCATTTTTCCGACTTTGGGGCAGCCGACCCCGGCGCATTTGCACCATGCCGTGGCATTGCGCGATACCATTCCACTTACATTGCAGCAAGCGGCGCGCGACGCGCTGGCGGCGCAGGCGATCATCTTGGCACTGATTCTGGGCGGGGATGCCGCAACGCGTGAGGCGCAGTTAAAACTCATCGCCCAACGGGTTTCTCCCGCGCTGGAGCGGGAGACGCGCCAGCTCTGGCCGGAAGTGATGCCCGTGGCCGCACGGGCGCGGTTGCCGCTGGCAGACCTGGCACTGCCCGGGTTGCGTCTCATGTCGCCGGCGCAGTTCAGCCGGTTCCGCGACACATTGACGGCCGTGATCGAACATGATCAGCAGGTGGACTTGTTCGAATACGTGTTGCAGAAGATGGTGCTGCGGCACCTCGAGCCGCATTTCACCGCGGTGCGCAAGCCGGTCGTGCAGTTTTATGCCCTGAAGCCGCTGCTATCCGAGGCGATGGTGCTGTTGTCCGCGCTGGCCTACGTTGGCGCCGGCAATGCCGCCCAGGCAGCCGACGCGTTTCGGCGGGGGGCTGAACCGCTCGCCAGTGCTGCGCGGCAGCCGCTGACATTGCTCGCGGAGGCGGACTGCGGGCTGGATCAGGTGGACAAAGCCCTGAGCCGCCTTGCGCAGGCGTCCCCGCAGATCAAGAAGAACATCCTCCACGCCTGCGCCCAAACCGTGGCGGCCGATGGCGTAATTCAGGAGCGCGAAGCAGAACTGCTGCGCGCGATGGCCGATACGCTGGATTGCCCCATTCCGCCGGTGAGCGAGTTGAACGAACCTTCGCATCCGTGACAACAAGGCCGGTCAAACGAGGGCGTGAAGTGCGGCGTCCGGCCGGTTGCAGTTGATGGTTTCAGCCAGGGAAAAACGCTCCCAGAAATCACGCGTGGCGTTCTGCAACTGCTCACGCAGGCGCGACAGAATGCCCGGTGCTTCGTTCAGTCGGGCCGCGTCCATGGCGAGCCATTCCCCCATGGCCCGGACGGACAGCACGGTGTGGATGCTGCGATGCGTCCATTGTTCGGCCACGGCCTGCTGTGCTCGCCAATCGTTGCCACTGATGGCCACGCATCCGGCGGCGGGATTGATGAATTGCCAGGTCCAGACGGGCCGTTCGGAGTGCGACTCGTGAACGAAAAGCCGTCCGGTTCGGCCGCGGGCGATGGCGACTCCGTGCGGTTGGAAGCTGCCCATGGGTTCTTCGCTCTGATGGAATAACTCGTCCCGCACCTGGGCGTATTCGCGGATGGCGGCGTGCATGGCCTGCGCCAGCACCGCCACGCGTTGCCGGAGGAAGGCCAGTCCGATGCCGCCGTTGCGGCCCATGGTGACATACGAATCGACCTGCCGCAGCAGGCGCTCCAACTGCCCGTCGGCCCAGGCCTGGTGGCGGAGCAGATCGGCAATTTGCTCGCGGCGGGCGAGCACGACCGGATTGGCAGTAGCATGGCAGCCCATAAATCAATCTTTCTCAGGGCAGTCATAGCAAACCGCAGTCCAAAGTTGGGACAGGTGGCAAAATGGCCGTTGGTGGTTGTCTAAACCCTTGATGACAGCCCGCAGGTTCCAGGCTGGATCAACCGTCAAGATTGGCAGACCGGC
Source organism: Verrucomicrobiia bacterium (assembly GCA_035765895.1). Taxonomy (NCBI): domain Bacteria; kingdom Pseudomonadati; phylum Verrucomicrobiota; class Verrucomicrobiia; species Verrucomicrobiia bacterium. The sequence goes on from DASTWL010000086.1 coordinate 26,573, forward strand.
GTTTTCAGGACGGAAAAACAATGGCAAGAACGGAAGGAATGGCGGGCGAAGATGAGACACCCATGCAGGGGAATGTCCCGTCTTGGGGCAGGTCCAGGCGGAGCACGGATTACTTGGCGAGCAACATGCGCAACAACGTCATCACCGTCGCCAGCAGACTGACGCAGCAAATGCGGTCACGCACGCTGAACTTGATTTCCTGCGTCTGGTTGATGGGGGCGAGTGAGGTCGTGAAGGCGTCCACTTCACTCTGAACTTGGCTTGCAAAGCGCGATTTCATACGAGTCTTGCGAATTCATTCGCACAACCCGTGCCACGCCGCGGCCGCGGGCGCGGACGGTCTGCAGGCCGGTCATGCGGGGCGGCGCGGTTGGCGGGTGAATCCGTTGGTGCGAGATTCGCTGGAGGCTGGGGGTGCCGCGGAACTGCGGTCCGGGCCGGGCAGCAAGGCGTGATATGCATGGGCTGAACACACATCCGATCGAGCGATTTCTCCATCGCCTGGCGGAATCCATCTGGCGGCATCCCCGGTGGTTCGTGTTTCCCCAACTGGTGATCTTTGCCCTTGCCATCGGGTATGCCGCCGTCTGTCTGAAGTTCAAAACCGACACGAACGACCTGGTTTCCTCGGATGTTGCCTACCAGCGCCACTGGCAGGAGCTGAAGCGGGAATTTCACGTGCAGGAGGACCTCGTCACGCTGGTCGAAAGCGAGGATCGCGAAAAGAACCGGCAGTTTGTGGAGCGGCTCGCAGCGCGATTGGAGGCCGAGACCAACCTGTTCTGCGACATTTTCTACAAGGGCGATGTGCGCGCCATGGGGCCGAAGGCGCTGCTCCTGTTGTCGGAAGATCGTCTGGCGGAAATTTTGAAGGCGCTCCGGAATTACCAGCCCCTGGTGCGCCGGTTCTCCGACGTGACGAACCTGAACTCGCTGTTCACGGAAGTGGAAACCCAGTGGCGCGCCGCCGCGCAGGCCGGCACCAACGGCCATCTGTTCGCGCAGGCCGTGCCCGCGCTCACCCGGATCGTCGAGCAGGGGGCGGAGAGCCTGCAACGCGCCGGCGTGCCGCCATCGCCCGGTGTGACCACGCTCTTTGCCGGCAGCGACGGCGCGGCGGCCGGCGGCTATCTCCAGTTTGCGGGAGGGCGCTTTTACATCATCACGTGCGCCGCGCTGGAAGAGCCGCTGCAGGACGCGGCCATTGCGCGGCTGCGCCAGCTCGTGGACGCGACGCGGGCGGAAGTTCCTGGCGTCAACGCCGGCGTCACGGGCGAGCCGGTGCTGCGGCTGGACGAAATGGAGCAGGCGGAAAAGGACACCACCCGCGCCTCCCTTGTAGCGCTGGTCATCGTGGCGTTGACCTTCATCTATTGCTACCACCAGATCCGCCGGCCGCTGATGGCCACCGCGTGTCTCATTGTGGGCATTGGTTACACGCTCGGGTTCGCCACGCTGACAGTGGGACAGCTCAACATTTTAACCATCACCTTCGTGCCCATCCTGATTGGCATGGCCATCGACTTCGGGGTGCATTTGATTGCGCGTTTTGAGGAGGAATTACGTGAGGGGCGCACGGAGCGGGCGGCCATGCACAAGGCGCTCGTCGCCACGGGCACGGGCATCCTGACCAGCGGCTTGACCACCGCTGCTGCCTTCCTGGCGATGATGTTTACCGGCTTCAAAGGCATTCGCGAGATGGGGTTGATTTCCGGTGGCGGACTGCTCGTCTGCCTGGTGCCCATGATGACCCTGCTGCCGGCGATGTTGTTGTTGCGGCGTTGTCCGGTCTGGGAACGGGCGACACCCTCGGCCCGCCGCGCCTGGCATTGCCGCCGTGAACAACTGGAACAAGTCTGGCTCAAGCGTCCCCGGGTCGTGCTGGCCGCGGGCGGGCTGGTCACGGTGCTGGCGTTGACCGTGATATACCGCCTCTCGTTTGATTATAATTTGCTGCACATGCAGAGCCCCGCGCTGCCGGCGGTGATTCTGGAGCAGCGCCTCGAAAAATCCGCCTCGCATTCCATCCTCTCCTGCGCCGTCACCGCCAATTCGTTGCCCGAAGCGCTGGCGCTCGAAAAGCGCATCCGCGCGCTGCCCAGTGTGGCCGACGTCGATTCTGTGGCGCCGTTTCTGGCCGGCAACCAGACGAGGAAGCAGGAGCTGGTGCGAGAAATCAGCACCGTGGCCAACGAAATCGACTTTGCGCCCATGGACGAAGCGCCCGTCAATCCCGCCGTGCTCGACGAGACCTTGCGGAATTTCGGCCGCGCCGTGGTGGGCGCACTCCAGTTCATGGGGCAGGACATGGACGAACGGCTCAAGCAGCAGTTGATCGGCCTGCGCGAAGCCGTGGGCCGCTGGCGGGACGCCATTGCAAGCATGCCGCCGGACCGCAGCGCCGCGCAAATGACTCTTTACCAACGGGCGCTGTTCAGCGATCTGGACAGCACGCTCACGGCGCTCCAGGAACAGGATTATCGCGAGCCGTTGCGGGTGGAAAACCTGCCGCCGGGCGTGCGGTCGCGCTTTGTCGGGCGGACCGGCAAGTTCTTGCTGCAGATCTATCCACGGAAGAACGTCTGGGAACACGAGGCGCAACAGGCGTTCGTGCGCGAGCTGCGCACGATTGATCCGGCGGTCACGGGCTCGCCCGTGCGGTTTTACGAGACGACGCGGCAGCTCAAGCGCAACTTTCAAATCGCCGCGGTGGACGCGGTCGTGGTCATTGCCCTGATGCTGCTGGTGCACTTTCGAAACGCCGCCTGTGTGGTGCTCGCCTTGATCCCGGTGGTGCTGGGCGTGCTCTGGACGGGCGGGTTCATGGTGTTGTTCCATCTGCCGTTCAACCCGGCGAACATCATCGCGCCGACGTTGTTGATTGGCATCGGGGTGGCCAACGGCATTCACATCCTCAACCGCTTCATCGAGGAGAAGACGCCGACCATTTTGGGCAAGAGCACGGGCAAGGCGGTGCTGGTCTCTGCGCTGACCACCGCGACGGGATTTGGCAGCCTGATGCTCGCGCAGCATGCGGGCATCGCCAGCCTGGGAGTGGTGATGGCGTTGGGGACGGCGTTGTGCATGCTGGCTTCGGTCACCGTCTTGCCGGCGTTGCTCATTTTGCTCAACCGCGCTGGCTGGAAGCTGGCCCACGGCTGGCTCAAGCACGGCGGATGATTCGCAAGCGTCGTTGGCTTGTTGTCACGAAAGCGGCGGCAACGCAAACCGGGCTCCGGGCAACGCGTTTTATGTCAGGCGGCGCGTGGTGCATGGATGTCTGCGTTTGACATTAAGAGGCCCGCCGTTAGTCTGCCACAACCTCACGAGAAGTTCGTGCAACGCATGGAAGTGGCTTGTGGCTGAGAAAGACGATTATTTGTTGGACATGCTGATGGACCTCGGGTTCGTCACCCCTGATCAGGTGACGAATGCCCGGAATGAGGCGCATTCAGCGGGGGTCGGCGCCGTGGATTTGCTGGTCGCCAACAAGGTCATCCGCCCGGCGGATGTCACGCAGGCCAAGGCCGCTCATTTCGGCGCGGAAGTGGTCAATCTGGCCGAGCTCCCGATTCAAGACGACGTCATTGCAGCCGTGCCCCGGCATGTGGCGCGCAAATACCGGGTCATCCCGGTCTTCCGGCATGACAACAGCCTGACCGTCGCGCTGGCGGATCCCTCCGACATCGCCACGATTGATGCGCTCAACCATGTGCTCAACCTGGAGGTCCAGGTGCAGGTGGCCTCGGATGAGGACATCGAGAATGCCCTGGCCCGTTATTACGGCGGCCGCGCCGGCGGTGGCGGCGATTCCGTCGTGGACAAGGCAATTCAGGAATTGACGCAGTCCGACGTGGGTTTTGCCGCGCCCACCGAGGCGATGGAAGACGGGGCCACAGTGGAGGCCGACGCGCCGCTCATCAAGCTCGTCAACCAGATCATCATCGAAGCCTTCAAAATGCGCGCCTCGGACATCCACTTGGAGCCGATGTCGAAAAAATTCCGGCTGCGCTACCGCATTGACGGCGTGTTGCATGAGATGAAGAACCCGCCGAAGCGGCTGCAGGCGGCCATCGTTGCCCGTCTGAAAATCCAGTCGAACATGTCGATCGCGGAACACCGCGTGCCGCAGGACGGGCGCATCCAGACGAACATTGGCAACAAGACGATCGATTTGCGCGTGTCGTGCCTGCCCACGAACCATGGCGAAAGCATCGTCATGCGTATTCTGGACAAGGAAGGTCTGCGGCTGGGGCTGGCCGAACTGGGTTTCTTCACCGACGACCAGCAAACCTTTGAGCGGCTCATCGGACTGCCCGACGGCATCATTCTGGTTACGGGGCCGACCGGTTCCGGCAAGACCACGACGCTTTATTCCTGTCTGCATTTCATCAACCGGCCTGACCGCAAGATCATCACCGTGGAGGACCCGGTCGAATATCAGCTGGCCGGCATCAATCAGGT